>DASXQK010000199.1:0-16125 GCA_036493015.1 Dongiaceae bacterium
TGCTCAACATCGCGCGGCTGGCCGAGCGCATCGACCGGAACTATGGCGTGGTCATCGTCTGGGGGGGCTTGCGCGGCGCCGTCTCGCTGGCGCTGGGCCTGGCGGTGGCGGAGAACGATAGCCTGCCGCCGGAGCTGCGCCATATGGTGGGCGTGCTGACCACCGGCTTCGTGCTGTTCACCCTGCTGGTCAACGGCATCAGCCTGCGCCCGCTGATCAAGCTGCTGGGGCTCGACCGCCTGGCGCCGGCCGAACAGGCGCTGCGCGACCGCGCGCTCACGCTGGCACTGGAAGGTATCAAGGCGCGGCTTTCCGACGTCGCCGTTGCCGACAAGCTCGCCGCGCGTCCCGTCAGCCAGATCACCGAGGAATACGATCGGCGCATCGCCGCGGTGGAGGCCCAGGGCCATCTGACCCTGTTGAAGCCGGAGGACCTCGTCTATATCGGGCTGCGCATCCTGGTCAATCATGAGAGCGAGCAGGCACTGGCCAAGCTGGAAGCCGGCATCCTGCCGCGCAGCGTCGCCGATGCGCTGATCGCAGGATCGGCCCTGCTGGGCGACGCCGCCAAGACTGGCGGCAGCGCCGAATATGAAAAGGCTGCGGCCACAGCACTGGCCTTTCCCCGCAGCTTTCGGTTTGCCCTCTGGCTGCATCACCGCTGGGGTATCGAGCGCCCGCTGGCGGGTGCCTTGGCCGAGCGTTTCGAGCGCCTGCTGCTGGAGCGCCTGCTGCTGGTGGAACTGGGCGACTTCGTGACCCAGCGGCTGCAGCCGATCCTGGGCATCGAGGCGGCGGCGGCATTGAACAGTGTGCTCAGCCGGCGCGGTGCCGGCGTGGAACAGGCGCTCTCGGCACTGCGCCTGCAATATCCCGATTATGCCGAGATGCTGGAGGGCCGCTATCTCGGCCGCGTCTCGCTGCGCCTGGAGGAGGACAGCTTCCGCTCGCTGCTGGATGAATCGGTGGTAAGCCAGGAGATCTTCAACGATCTCGATCGGCGCCTGGCCGATCGCCGGCGCAATCTGGAACGCCGGCCCGGCCTGGACGTGGCGCTCGATTCCCGCGCGCTTATCGCCAAGGTTCCGCTGTTCATGGATTTGCCGGCTGATCGCCAAGCGGCCATCGCACGCCTGCTCTCGCCGCGCCTGGCACTGCCGGGCGAGCGCATCGTCACCAAGGGCGAGCGGGGCGATGCCATGTATTTCATCGCCTCGGGCGCTGCTGCCGTTGCCGTCGGCGATTCCGAGGTACGGCTGGGCAGCGGCGAATTCTTCGGGGAAATCGCGCTGATCGCCCATCGGCCGCGAACCGCCGATGTGACCGCGCTGGGTTTCTGCCGCCTGCTCACGCTGAACGCCAGCGACTTCAACCGGCTGCTGGCGGAGGATCCGGAGTTGAAAGAGGCGATCGATTCCGTCGCCCGCCACCGCCTGGCTCAGAACTAGCTAGAGCCTTTTCCCAAAAATCAGCTTGGCGTCGCCGGGTGCGTAGAAGTCCGGCAGATTTGCCGCAAGGCGATAGCCGGCGGCTTCATAAAAAGCCTGGCTGCGCCCATAGTCTGCCCGCCCGGACGTATCGATATAGATATGCGTCGCACCAGAGGCTTTCGCCTGCCGTTCCATCTCCGCCATCAGCCGCCGTCCGACGCCATTGCCTTGGCCATTCTTCGGCACCGCGATCCAGTAGAGGTCCCAGCTCGCCGCCGTCAGCGGGATCGGGCCATAACAGGCATAGCCCTTTGGATCGCCGCCCTCTTCGGCGAAGAGAAAGTGATAGCCGCTGGCCGCAAGCCCGCGCGCCAGACGCTCTTCCACCAATTCCACCGCGATCTCGATCTCGCTGCCCGAAAAGCCGCCGCTATTCCGCGCCAGCTTGCGCACGAGCTCGGCATCCGCCGGGACCGGCGTATCGCGAAAGGAGACGTTGCTCATCGCAGGGCGGTCGCGCCGACCTCGAGCGGGAGCGGTTTTGCCGTCACCGCGAGATCGCCCAAGATGCGCCGCACGATGGCGTTCAAATCCAGCCTGGCGTGGGCCGCTGCCGCGGCAAAGCCGGCATCGGGCGAGAGGCAAGGGTTGATGTTGATCTCGAGTACCTGGACCCTGCCCGCCGCATCGACACGGCAATCGACCCGCGCATAGCCGCGCAAGCCGAAGAGGTGCCAGCAGGCTTTCGCCGTGGCCTCCAGCCGTGCCAGCAGCGCGCCATCGGTCGCCGGAAACTCGAAGCGCCGCTGGGTGGCGTGGTATTCGAACGACGCCTCCTCCCACTTCGCCGCATAATTGACGATGTGCGGCTTGCCCGGCGGATAATCGACGAAACACATCTCTGCCACCGGTAGCAGTTCCACACCGCTGTCACCGGCGATGAGCGACAGGTTGAACTCGCGCCCCTCGACATAGGCTTCCACGAACCATTCGCCGCCATGGCGGCGCTGGCGCTTGCGGATCAGTCCGGACAAGCGGCCGGCATCGGCCGCGATAGATGAATCGTCGATGCCGATCGAGGCATGCTCCCAGACTGATTTTACGATATAGGGGCCGCTGAATTCGGGCATGATCGCCGCCGCCTGGCCGGGCTCGACCCAATCCGGCGTTGCGATTCCCGCCGCGCGCATCAGGCGCTTGGCCAGCGGCTTGTTGGAGGTGACATAGGCCGCATCCGCCCCGCTGCCGGTGAAAGGCAGACCAAGGGATTCCAGCAGCGCCGGCGCCAAATGGATCAGCCGGCCCTGGCCCTCCACCGATTCCACCAGGTTGAAGACCAAACCGGGCCGCAGATGCATCAGGCGCTGGCGCGCAGCTTCCAGATCCAGGGTTATCGGCACGATGACCGGGGTGAAGCCGAGGCCGGCCAAGGCAGCGCGCGCCGTTTCCACCTCAACCAGCACGTCCTGCTCATCAGGTGCTGCATCGGCCGCAACCGCGCCGTACAGGATGGCGACCTTGCTGGCCGAACGCCGGCCTTTGACCGGTGAGATCATCGGGCTGACATGTTTGACTATTCCGCGGCGGCGATCTGGCGCGTGCGGTCCTGCCCCTGGGCGTCCTGTGCACCGGCCTTGCGCAGCAATCCGGCGCGCTCGAGGCCCAGACGCAGGATGCGGCCCATCAGCCGCTCATAGGGAATGCCGGCGGCGGCGGCCAGGATCGGCAGATCGGAATGGGTCGGATGCAGTCCGGCCAGCGGATTCACCTCCATGAACTGCGGCTCACCAGCGCTATCGCAGCGCAGATCGACGCGGCCCGCATCGCGGCAACCCAAAGCCCGCCAGGCGGCCAGTGCCACGGCTGCCGCCTTGTTCGCCGTCTCGTCGCCCACCAGGCGGTAGACCACCCGGCTTTCGCATTCTTCCTTGTTCATGTAGCCGTAGACGCCGGATTCGGCGCGATCCGATAGGGTCACTTCCAGTACGCCGATCGCTTCGGCGCTGCGGCCGCTGCCCAGGACACCCACGGTGAACTCCCGGCCGGGCAGATATGCTTCCACCAGCACCGGCTGGCGAAATTTCGTCAGCAGGCTACGGCAAATCTTGCGCAGTGCCGCCGGACCGGCCGCGCGGCTGGCGGGCGAGACACCCTTGCCGGTGCCCTCCGCCACCGGCTTGGCGAAGACCGGGAAAGGCAGGGCGAGCGATTCCAGATCCGCCATGGTCTCGATCACGGCAAAGGGCGCGGTCGGCACGCCCTTGTCGCGCAGCACATTCTTGGTCAGCCCCTTATGCAGCGAGAGCGCCATGACCAGGCTGTCGGAGAAGCTGCAGGGAATGCCATAGGCTTCCAGCAAGGCGGGCACCTGGGCTTCGCGCCCCGCGCCGCTGAGCCCTTCGCAGATGTTGAAAACGAAGTCCCAGCGTTCGCCCGCCGCAAGGCGCTGGGTCAATGCACGGATATTGCCGATACGCTCCGGCGCCGCGCCATTGGCCGCGAGCGCCTGTTCGATCGCAGCAATGGTGGCGGGGCTGTCGAACTCTGCCGTCTCCTCCTCGCCATAGCCCGCCGCGAGGTAATCCTCGCGCAGGTCATAGGTCATGCCGACGCGAAGCATGGCGTCCTTTCACTGTTTGGAATCGTACAAACAAAAAACGCCGGCAAAGCCGGCGGGCGGATCAGCGCAAAACAGGAGTTAGGCGCCGCGAACGGAGACAAGACGCTACTGGGAGGCTCGCATTCTTCCCGGGCCAGGCGCTCAACCATATAAAACCGGAGCTCCTTCTGGCTCCCCATCCACGCCAGCTTTGCCTCGCGGCGCGCTTTTTTGTTGAGGCCTCAGCCTCGCTTTCGCAATTAGTCCCATCGCCGCATTTTGTCCAGTGGTCGTCGTGGACAACCGGCGAAAAATTTGTGGGTGAAAATTTTCGAATGAGGGAAAAATTTCAATAAAGGACGGAGGCGATTGGAGCCGGCAAAAAATCTCGGGCATAGTCCGCCCACACCATGCCGCCCACCCCGCCTGCCCCCACCCAAACAGCGCCAAAACAGATCCTGGCCGGCATCGCCCTGATCCTGGGGGCGGGATTCACCTTCACCATCATGGATGCCAGTGCCAAATATCTGGCCGGCCGGCTGCCGGTCGCCGAGATCGCCTGGGGCCGCTACCTCTTCGCCACGCTGGCCCTGCCTCTGATGCTTCACCGTTTTGGCGGGCTTTCCACCATCCGCAGCCGCCGGCTGGGTCTGCAGCTCCTGCGCTCGTTCTTCCTCCTTTGCTCGACCGTCATCTATTGGGTGGCAGTCAAGTTCATTCCGCTGGCGGACGGCACCGCCATCTCCTTCGTAGGGCCCCTGATGCTGACGGCGCTGTCGGTTCCCTTCCTTAAGGAAAAGGTCGGCCCTCGCCGCTGGGCCGCGGTGCTGGTCGGCTTTGGCGCCGCCCTCGTCATCATCCGGCCCGGCCTTGGCATGGCCCAGCCCGCCGCATTGCTGCCGCTCGCTTCATCCTTCGCCTTCGCCTGCTACGCTATCTGTACCCGGCTGCTTGCCCGCAGCGACGGGTGGACCACGACCCTGATCTGGTCCTCCCTGCTCGGCCTTCTGTTGCTGAGCCTTTGGGTCCCATTCGATTGGGTCACGCCCGATCTGGGCGGCTGGCTGATGCTGGCCCTGCTTGGGCTGCTGGCCAGCATCGGACACCTGCTGTTGATTCTGGCTTATGCGCGAGCGCCTGCCTCGACTCTGGCCCCCTTCAGTTATGTCGCGCTGATCTGGTCGACGGCGATCGGCTTCGTCTGGTTCGGCAATTTCCCCGATCACTGGACCCTGCTGGGGGGCGCCATTATCGCCGCCAGCGGCCTCTACGTGATCCATCGCGAAAGGCTGCGGCGAGCCGACGACGCGCCAGGCTGAGGATCCGGGCTGGATAGCCGCCGGCGGCCGGTGCCAGTCTCTCGTGTTATGCCCGCCCGGGAATATCATCCGGGAATACCGGGCGGCAACGCCATTGCAGACCCCGATGAGGAACCACACCCAGACCAAGTCCGTCTGGATGCATCTGGGCGCCTAAACCGATTCAGGTCCCGTAGCGGCCCTTCATCAGCGCCGAAGCCTCGGCTTCGCCGCTTTTCTTTGCAGGCGTTTTGCGAACCCTCACCTTGGCGCGACCGGCCACGCTCTTGACCGGCCAGAGATCGCCGCTGACGCCTTCGAGCGCCTCGCTCTGAAGCTCCAGCAGCTGCAGGCGATGGGGCTGCTCGCCGGGCATGGTGATGCCCCGTGGCGCCGCAGGTCGGAAGCCGAAGCGGCCGTAATAGGAGAGGTCGCCCACCAGCAGCACAATTCCGTGGCCGAGCTCGAGTGCCCGGCGCAGGCTTTCGCGCATCAGCCGGTCGCCGATATGGTTGTTGCGACGGTCGGCGGCAACGCCGATCGGGCCCAGCAGCAAGGCGGGCGTCATGCGCTTGTCGCCGACGATGGTGACCGGCCAATGGCGCACGGTGCCGACCAGCCGCCCGCCCTCGCGCGCCACCAGGCAAAGCTCGCCCACCGGCGCCGTCATATGGCGGAAGCGGTAGGACTGCTTGCGATGCCGGTCTGGCCCGAAGGCCTCGTCCAGCAGCGCTTCGATGGCGGCGTTGTCCTGGGGTTGCTCGAGTTCGATGGTGATGGTGGTCATTGAAGGTTCCTGATACAGCGGGCTGGCGGTTTGACCGTCAGCGGAACCTTCGGAGAGCGTGGCGGCGCGAAGGGGCCTTCGGTCAGATGACGGGACGGGCGGCGGGAATAATTCCCGCGGAGCCGGCCTGTCGTCGGAGTCGAAGCGTCGTTTCCAAACTGCACCTTTTTGCCCAATGCGCGCAAACAAGTATCACGCAGGCGGGCGCTGTCAATATGCCGGGAGGGCTGGCGTAAAAAATTTTCGCACCATTGGCAAAAATATCGCGCCCGAGCAGACGCGCCGGCCAAAAAAAGGGGCCCGTTGCCGGGCCCCTTCATTACAGATCGGTCAGTTCGTTCAGGTCCAGAAGTACCAATAGGCCGCGGCAACGATGACAACGCCGCCCAGCACCGTCAGATAGGGCAGCCAGCCCGCATGGCGCTCTTCCAGCGCCTGGGCGGAGACATGGAGATCCGAGAGCATCTTGGCGGGGAACTTCCCCTTGTCCTGGATGTAATGCCGCCAGACGAAGATCGGGATGATCAGCACCGCTCCACCAAGTCCCAGCCACAGGGTCGTCGGGCCATAGATATTGGCGCCCGCCCCCATGAAGAACATGTTGACGAAGCTGAGCACCGCGCCGAGACCGAGCAGCCAGTTTGGCGCCCGCCAGGGGCGCTGGACATTCGGGCTGTCGATGCGATGCAGCCAGCCGGAGTTCAGGTTGATGAAGTTGAAGATGATATAGAGACAGTTGGAGACAGCCAGCACGAACACATAGTCCGACATCAGCAACAGGATCAGATTGAAGCAGAGATCCGTCCACATGGCCCGGGTCGGTGCGCCATGCTCGTTCACGTAGCTGAGATACTTCGGCAGCCAGCCATCGAGCGAGCCCTGATAGAGGGTGCGCGAGGATCCGGCCATGGCGGTGATGATCGAGAGCACCAGGGCCAGGATCAGCAGGATGACCATCAGGAAATAGATGACACCCGCACTTCCAAACATACTGGCCATGGCCTGGGCGACGCCCATGCCGCTGTAAATATCCGGCGCCAGCATGGCATTGACGCCCAACGCCCCCTGGAAGGTGAAGGGCACCAGGATGAAGATCACCAGACAGAGGACGCCGGAGAAGAAGATGGCCTTGAAGGTGTCGGTCGCGGGATTGGTCAGCTCACTGGTGTAGTTGACCGCCGTCTCGAAACCGTAGGTCGACCAGGCCGCAATGAACATGCCGCCGAGAAACAGGGTCCAGCCGGCCTTGTCCCAGGCGCCATTGAACGGATAGCCGGCTCCCTTCGGGTCACCCAGCGGAACCAGCGGCCCGAGATTGGCCGTCAGCACATGGCCGCTGACGATGGGCCAGATGGCGACGATCAGCAGCGGCACCGTGACGAGAATGCCGACCACCGTCTGGAACCAGGCGGTTCGCAAAATGCCGCGATGCTGGATGGCGAAAGTCAGCAGCAACAGGGCAGCGCCCAGGAAAAAGGTCGAGTTGATCCGGAGCGACAAGCCTTCTTTTAAAAAGCCGAGGTCGAAAAGCGGAATGTTGAAGGTATTGATGACCGAATCGGCTGGAAGGAAGCTCAACACATAACCGGCCGCGATACCGCTGCCGATCGAGAGCACCGGCGACCAGGCAAGCCAATAGCTCCACACCGAGAGCGGCCCGAAAATCTTGCCGTAGCGCATCCAGGCCGACGCACCATAGATCGGCGCACCGCCGGATTTGTTCGGAAACATTCCGGCGATTTCGGCATAGGTGAAGGACTGGGCGAATCCCATCAGAATGGACAGGGTCCAGACGATGTAGGATGGCGTGCCGACGGTGGCGGCGATGCCGCCGATGGAGAACAGGACCAGCGGCGGCACGCCGCTGGCGATCCAGAATGTTTTCTTCCAGTCGATCGTGCGGTGAAGTGTCCGCTCGCCGCCGGCGTCGCTAATCGCAGTCATTTCAAACTCCCCCTGATGAACGTTTCCGGCCGGGCCGCTTTCCTGCGCTAGACGTGCAGGGTGCGGCCCGGCGTTTGTTGCAGCATCCGGTGGCGTTCGCCGGCCGGATGCCGAAGTCTCAAATGAAAACCGCCCGGCGCGATCGGCCAGGCGGCGGGAACTATTGGCGTCATGCCCTCTTCGATTAATCCCGGCGAGAGCGCAAGCGGCACCGACAACATGTCGGGAAAAGCGCTGCCAGGGACGGACCGAAGGTCCGTCATCATGTCAGTGCGCAGGGCGGAACGAAGACTCGCCGTCATCTCCCCCGATTCCCTTTAGGGCATTGATTTATAAACCCCGATTGCCCCTGCCGACAACGACCAACTCACGCCAATTCCAGCCAATTTTAGCCGACGCGATGACAGGCGCCGGCAAGTGAGGCGAATTGATCGCCCGATTGGTATCGAATTGGTATGGCTGAGCCGCCGTCAGGCGGCCATCCTTCGCGCGCCTTAAACGGCTTTGGCGAGCCCAGCCTTGGCCAGAGAAGGCTGCACCGCGCCACGGACCTCGGCAATATCCAGCCAGCGATCGGCAATCTGCCGGGCAAGGGCGGTCTGCTTCGCCATATGCAGATCGCAGTCGCGTTCGATTCGGGCCAGAAAGTCCGGGTGCTCGCGCTTCAGGAAGTCCGCCGCGACCTTGCCCCACTGGCGGACCATGGGCCGGGTCACCTCGAAGTGGAACTGGAAGGCATAAGCGTTGGCGATACGAAACGCCTGGTTGCGGCAGCGTTTTCCCGTGATCAGCAGTTCCGCACCTTCGGGCAAATCGAAAGTATCCTGATGCCACTCCATGACCCATTGCTTGCGCGCAGCACCCGCGAGCAGCGGTGAGGCAGCACCGGCATCAGTCACATCGACTTCGGTGAAACCCAGTTCCAGTTCGTGATGGCGATAGACGGGCTTCTCGAAGACGCGCGCGACCAGCTGGGCGCCCAAGCACACGCCCAAAATTGGTTTGCCCGCGGCATGGAAACCGCGCAGCAAGCGGATCATCGGCCAGAACTGCGGATAGTTCTCGTCGTCGAAGGCATCCATGGCGCCGCCCATGACGAGCACGCCATCGTAGGGGGCGTGGTCGGCCGGTATCCCATCGCCGTCATGGGGCATCAGCACGTCCAGATTGCCATTGCGCCGGAACAGCTGTTCAGCGATCAACCCGGCCGGGCCAATCGTATCGTTCTGGATGCAGAGGATATTCAGCGGTACTGCCATGGCCGCGAAGAATAGGGGCGCTTCGGCAACGGGAGCAAGACCACCCGAGCGTCGGGCTGCCTTGCAAGCGGAGCATGGTTCCTTATTGTTCCTGGTGCCTGACAGGGTGTCACTGACGCCCAGGGAATGGGGGGAAAGCAGATGGCTACTGGCGTTCGCGCGAAGATCGGCTCCCCCAAAGACAGGGCCATTGATTACTCGCAAATACTCGACGGCCGGGGCAAAGGCGAGATCGTCATGATCTGGTGGCTGGTGCCCCCAATCATCGAGAATTATCCCGACGGCCGAGCGCTCGTCGACAAATATGTCCTCGTGGGTTTGATTCACGCCCACACACAAGCAGATTCAACTTTCGACTTCGATTCCGTCGATCATCTGGTAGCGGCTGACGCAGACGGTAAGCCGCTCAAACTGCTGAATGAAGACGAGATGCCGCCCACTGTCGCGGGAGCGCTCAGTGCGCTGAAGTCAGTTTTCGTGCATGCGCTGGGGCCCATGGGAAAAGGCACGCATTGGTTTGCGTTCGAAGGCGGCAAGGTTCATGCCTGCGGAAAGGGCCGCCTCACGATACCGTTTGCCGGCGAGACGTATTTTTACGATACGCCGATCCCGGGTTGTCCGGGCGCCTGAACGCACCGTTCCTGAACTAGCTGCTCTGCGTCTCCCGCTTCAGCGGCCGGGCCAGCAAGCGGCGCAGCTCTTCATCGATTGAGCCGCCCGCCAGCACGGCGGCAACGGATTCGCAGATCGGCATCTCCACCCCATGGCGCGCGGCAAGCGCCACCACGGCGCCGGCACTCTCCACGCCCTCCGCCACGCTCTGACGCTCGGCCAGGATAGATGCCAGCGCCCGGCCACGGCCAAGATCCTCGCCCAGCGAGGTGTTGCGCGATTGCCTGCTGGTCGCGGTCAGGATCAGATCGCCGGCACCCGACAGACCCGTCGCCGTCTCGCGCCTGCCACCGGCGGCATCGACCAGACGGGCCAACTCCGCGAGCCCCCGTGTGACCAGGGCCGCCCGCGCGTTTTCGCCGAGGCCCCGCCCGATCGCCATGCCGCAACCGATGGCGAGTACATTCTTGACCGCACCCCCCAGCGCCACGCCCACCAGATCGTCGCTGGCATAGGGCCGGAATTCCGGCGTGGCGATAGCCGCGGCCAGGTTTTCCGCCAGCACCATGTCCCTTGCCGCGATGACGATGGCCGCCGGCCTGCCGCGTGCTACCTCGCCCGCGAAGGTCGGGCCGGAGAGCATGGCAAGGGGCGCCTGCGGATGGATCGCCGCCATCACCTCCGGCATCGAGTTCAATGTCTTGCGTTCGATCCCCTTGGCGCAGATGACCGCCGGCAGCGAGGCGGGCCAGGCAAGCGATGCCAGATGTTCGCTGAGATGCTGGGCCGGCAGCGCCACCAGCACGGCATCGGCCTGCAGTGCTGCGCGGATGTCGCCGGTTATTTCGATGCCGGGATCGATCGGCAAACCGGGCAAATGGAGGAGGTTCTCGCGATTGTTGGCCAGAGCGTTGGCCTGCTCGGCCCGGCGGGCCCAGAGGATAACCTCGCGGCCGGCACGCTGAGCCACGATGGCGAGCGTGGTGCCCCAGGCGCCCGCGCCCAGGATGCCAATGCGATTGATGCTCATGCACGCGAAGGCTAGTGGGGCATCCAAATTTAGACAATCACTCTCACCTCAACCCTCTCCCGCAAGCGGGAGAGAGAGAAGACGACGCCGCTTCTTTTCCCTCGCCCGCGTTGGCGGCTGAGGGAGGGACCCATTGCACAAGCAATGGGAGGGTGCGGGCCCTTGCTTGACGGCCCCACCAGCGCCCCTGATCATCCCGCGGCACAGGCAGGGGATCAGCATGGCCGGCGGCAGCATTCTGGCAATCGACCAAGGAACGACGAGCACGAGGGCCATGGTCTTCGACCAGAACGCCAAGGTACTGGCCATCGCCCAGAAAGAATTGCCGCAGATCTTCCCGGCCGACGGCTGGGTCGAACACGATCCCGAGGAGATCTGGAGCGCTACGCTGGCCGTCTGCCGCGAGGTGCTGACGAAAGTTCCCGATGTTGCCGCCATCGGCATCACCAACCAGCGCGAGACCACGGTGCTGTGGGATCGGGCGACGGGCAAGCCCCTGCACAACGCCATCGTCTGGCAGGATCGCCGGGGTGCGGCGCTGTGCCAGAAGCTGGAACAGGCGGGCCATGGCGCGCTGGTGCAGACGGTAACCGGCCTGCTGCTCGATCCTTATTTCTCCGCCAGCAAGATCGCCTGGCTGATGGAGAACCTGCCGGGCGCAAAACAGAAAGCCGAAGCCGGTGATCTGGCCATCGGCACCATCGACACATTCCTGCTCTGGCGGCTGACCGGCGGAAAGGTTCATGCCAGCGACGCGACCAATGCCTCGCGCACCATGCTGTTCGATATCCACCGCCAGGACTGGAGCGAGGAATTGCTCGTCCTCTTCGGCGTCTCGCGCAGGCTGCTGCCCGAGGTTCGCGATTGCTCGGCGGACTACGGCGCCACGGAGGCTTCGCTCTTCGGCCGGGCGATTCCGATTGCCGGCATCGCCGGCGACCAGCAGGCGGCCGCCGTCGGCCAGGCCTGTTTTTCGCCCGGCATGATCAAGAGCACCTATGGCACTGGCTGTTTCGTTCTCAGCAATACCGGCAAGGAATCACCCCTCTCCAAGAACCGCCTGGTGACTACGGTGGCGCTGCGCCTGGCTGGCAAGGTCACCTATGCGCTGGAGGGCAGCATTTTCATTGCCGGCGCCGGCGTGCAATGGATCCGCGATGGCCTCGGCCTCGTCCAGAATGCGGGCGAGACGGAAGCGATGGCGGCGTCGCTACCCGGCAATGCCGGCGTCTATCTGGTGCCAGCCTTCACCGGGCTTGGGGCGCCCTATTGGGACCCAGCGGCGCGCGGCGCCATCTTTGGGCTCACCCGCGATGTCGGCCGGCCGCAGATTGCCCGCGCCATGCTGGAAGCGGTCTGCTACCAGACCCGCGATCTCATGGAGGCGATGGCAGCCGACGGCACGCCGAAGCCCACATCCTTGCGGGTGGATGGCGGCATGACCCGCAACAACTGGCTGATGCAGTTCCTCGCCGGCATGCTCGACATTCCCGTCGAGCGGCCGGTGGTGACGGAGACGACCGCGCTGGGTGCTGCCTATCTCGCCGGCCTCAAGGCTGGGCTATGGTCGTCTACCGACGACATCGCCAAGCATTGGCAGCGCGATCATTTGTTCGAGCCGGCAATGAAAGCAGCCGAGCGCGAAAAGCTCTATGCGGGCTGGAAGGACGCAGTGCAGCGGGTGCGGCGCTCTTAGAACGCCTCCGCCGGCATCTCCATCAGGGTCGCCTTGCCGGCGCCGACCGTCTGGAACAGCGTCGTCTGCTGCGGCAATAGCCGCACCATGAAGAAGCGCGCGGTCATCAGCTTTGCCTTATAGAAACCCGTAGGATCGTTCGCCTGCTTCGCCAGCGCGATGCGGGCCATGCGCGCCCAGAGATAGGCGAGCGCCGTAAGGGCAAAGAAGTTCAGGTAATCGTTCGCGGCCGCGGCGGCCTCTTCAGGGTCCTTCAATCCCGCCTGCGCGATCTGCGCCGTTATCTGCTGCAGCCGGGCAAAGACCTTGGCCAGCGGCAACACGAACTCCGCCATGGCCGGTTCATTGCCGGCTTCCTCGATGAACGCCGCCACGGGATGAAAGAAGCGGCGCAGCAGCCGGCCCGTCCCCAGCCCGAGCTTGCGGCCGATCAGATCGAGCGCCTGGATGCCGTTGGTGCCCTCATAGATCTGGGTGATGCGGGCATCGCGGATGAACTGCTCCATCCCGTTATCGCGGATATAGCCATGCCCGCCCCAGATCTGAACCGCGAGATTGGCACAGTCGAAGCCGGTATCGGTGAAATGCGCCTTCACGATGGGCGTCAGCAGCGCCAGCAGGTCTTCCGCTTCCTCGCGCTTGGCCGCATCGGGATGTTTTGCCGCTTCATCGGCCGCCCGACCCACCCAACCAGCGAGCGCCCGACAGCCTTCCACGCGCGCGCGGATCGTCATCAGCATGCGGCGGATATCGGGATGGACGATCAGCGGATCGGCGGGCTGGTCGGGGAATTTGGCGCCGGCGACGCTGCGGCCCTGTAGGCGCGTGCGGGCATAATCGCGCGCACCCTGATATGCCGCTTCCGCAAGGCCGAGACCCTGGACGCCGACGGCAAGGCGAGCCGCATTCATCATGGTGAACATGGCGGACATGCCCTTGTTGGGCTTGCCCACCAGCCAGCCCGTCGCGGCATCGAAATTGATCGCGCAAGCCGGCACGCCATGCACGCCCATCTTCTCCTCGACCCGCCCGCAGGAAACCCCGTTGCGCTTGCCGTCGGCCAGGATCTTGGGAACAAGGAACAGGGTGATGCCGCGCGTGCCGCTGGGTGCATCGGGCAATCGTGCCAGCACGAGATGAAGAATGTTCTCGGTCAGATCGTGTTCGCCGGCGGTGATGAAGATCTTGCCGCCGGTAATGCGATAGCTGCCCTCGCCCGCCGGTTCGGCCCGCGTGCGCACGAGACCGAGATCGGTGCCGCATTGTGGCTCGGTCAGGCACATGGTGCCGGACCAACTGCCATCCGCCAGCTTGGGCAGGAAGCGCTGCTTTAATTCATCGCTGCCATGCAGGCGCAACGCGTTATAGGCGCTCTGGCTCAAACCCGGATACATGCCGAAGGAGAGGTTGGTCGAGCAGATCATCTCCTCGACCATGATGTTGACGAGCTGGGGCAGGCCCTGGCCGCCGAATTCCCTGTCGCCGGCGAGCGAGACCCAGCCGCCTTCGACGAACGCCCGGTAGGCGTCCTTGAATCCCTTGGGCGTGCGCACCACGCCGTTGTCGAGGTGGCAGCCTTCCTCATCGCCGATGCGGTTGAGCGGCTGCAGTTTCTCCGCCATGAACGTGCCGGCCGCTTCCAGCACTTCAGCGATCAAATCGGGCGTCGCTTCGTCATAGCCCGGGAGTTTGGCGATATCGCTCGATGCGTGGAGTTCGTCCAGCACGAAGCGCATATCGGCGAGCGGCGCCTGGTAAGGGGTCATTGTCGGGTTCCCGCGAGTTCAGTTCCTGAGGGGCTTGCCGTTGGCAAGCGTGTATTCCATACGCGCCAGGGTTTGCGGGTGGCGCAGCAGTCCGGTGATCGTCTTGCGCTCGAGTTCGGAAACCTTGTCTTCCGTCGTGACGACGGTCTGGTCCGCGGCCGGCCCGCCGGTCAGCACGTCGGCCAGTCCCTCGGCAACCACGCGGTCATAGGGGCTCGCCTTGCCCTGCTGCACGAAGACATCGACCGCCATCATCAACGCTGCCTTGCCCGATGGTCCCGGCAGATGGAATTCGGTTGCCGCCGGCGACTTGTAGTCCTTCGCGAGTGCCAGCGCCTTCGCCTTGGCGGATGCGAGCAGCCGTTCGCGGTTCATGACGATCTCGTCGCTCTTGCGGAAATACCCCAGGTCCCGGCATTCCGCCGCCGAGCGTCCAACCTTGGCGGTGGAGATGGTTTCGAAGGCGTGCGCGATGGGCGGCATGGGTCCCCGGCCGAACCCGCGCTGGCTCCGCGCAAGCATCTCCTTGCAGCCGCCCCAGCCGGGCACCAGCCCGACGCCGACCTCCACCAGCCCGGCATAGGTTTCGGCATGGGCAACGACGGCCGAGGAATGCAGCAGGATCTCGCAACCCCCGCCCAGCGCCCGGCCGGCAGGCGCGCTCACCACCGGAAACGGCGCATATTTGGCGGCCTTATAGACGGCCTGACCCTGGGCGACCATATCTTCCATCATCGTCCACATCGCGATGTTCGCCGAAAACAGGGCGAGGCCCAAATTGACCCCCACCGAAAAATTCTCGCCCTCGTTATGGATCACCAGGGCCGTCATCGAGCGTTTGGGAACCAGATCCAGCGATTGTTTCAGCAGGCCCAGCGTATCGGGATCGATGCTGTTCATCTTGCTGTGGAATTCGAAGCAGGCGACGCCATCGCCGATATCCCACAGGCTGGCGGAGCCGTTGGCGAGCAGCGGCTTGCTTGCGCGCTTGATGTCGGAAAGCAGAAGCACGCCCGCCGGCCGCTCGATCGCTGCATAGCCGTTGCCCGAAAGATTGAGCTGCTCGCGGCGTCCCTGCTGCTCGCGATAAAAGCTGCCGACCTTGGCCGCGGCGGCGAGAAGCGTGGGTACCGGCTGCTTCTCCGCGATCAACCGATCGGAAAGATACTTGGCACCCATCCGGTCGATCAGCTCGAAGGGTCCGTATTTCCAGCCGAAGCCCAGGCGCATGGCCTGGTCGACCGAGGCGATATCGCTGGCGACTTCGGGCGCGACATAGGCAGCGTAAGCGAGGGTGCGCGACATCACGCGCCAGGCGAATTGTCCGCCCTTGTCGGGATGCTCCATCAGGGCACGCAAGCCCCCGCGGGCCGCTTCCACACTCTCGAGCCGGGGCTTTTCCAGCTCGCGATACTGGCCGGTCTTGAGGTCGAGCACCTCCAGATGCTTCTCCGCGCCGTCGCGCACCATCCGGAAGAATCCGCCCTTGCCCTTGCGGCCGGTGTAACCCTCGGCGATCAGCTTGTCGAAGAGCGGCCAGGCCCGGCGCACCTGGTGATAGGGATCGTCCTCTGGCAGGGCGTCAGCCAACGACTTATCGACATGGGGCTGCAGATCGAGCCCGACGAGGTCGGTCAGCGCGAAGATGCCGGTCTTTGGAATGCCCAAGGGTGCCCCCATCACGGCATCGGCTTCCTCCACGCT
>DASXQK010000200.1:0-26047 GCA_036493015.1 Dongiaceae bacterium
GGTCGAGGAGGACTTCAAGGAACTGGCCGCCGCCGGGGTGAAGCTGCTGGGCGAGGTCGGGCTGGGCGGCGTCAAGACCGGAGAAGAAGCCAAGCGGATGGTCGCCTGGGCCCGCAAATACGGCATTCAAAGCACGATCCACACCGGCGGCCCTTCCATCCCCGGCTCCGGCTTGATCGACAAGGATGTGGTGCTGGAGGCCGATGCCGATGTGATCGGCCATATCAATGGCGGCCATACAGCACTGCCGCTCGACCAGATCCGCTGCCTCTGCGAACAGTGCAAGCGGGCGATCGAGATCGTCCACAACGGCAATGAGAAAGCAGCGCTCTATGCGATGCGCACGGCGCGCGAGTTGGGTGAACTCAACCGCGTGATCCTCGGCACGGATTCGCCGGCAGGTTCCGGCGTGCAGCCGCTCGGCATCCTGCGCATGATCGCCATGCTCTCGAGCCTGGGCGATGTGCCGGCCGAACAGGCCTTGTGCTTTGCCACCGGCAATACCGCGCGCATGCGCAAGCTCGATACCGGATTGATCGAAGTAGGCTTCGCCGCCGACTTCGTTCAGCTCGACCGGGCGCAGCACACCGCCGGCAAGGATCTGCTCGAGAGCGTGCGCATGGGCGACATACCCGGCGTCGGTATGGTCATCATCGATGGCCAGGTTCGCTGCGGGCGCAGCCGCAACACCCCGCCGGCCGAAAAAGTAGCCGAGACCCTAAGCCACTAGGCGGCGCTCAGCCGGCTAGCCGCCGATAGCGGATATACCAGCTGTCGGACCAGCTCTTGCCGCGATCGGCGGAAGCCTGCCAGCGCCAGTCGAAGGCCTCGCGGGTAATATTCTGAAAAATCATGCGCTTGAACGGCGTTTCTTCAGTCAGCCTGACGAGCAGCAGGACGAAGCGATCACCCTCCTTGCCGCCAACCAGATCGAGATAAGTACCCTCGTTATCGACCCAGGTCTGGCGCCATTTGCCCATGGCGGAATCATGGACCGACCAGCTTCGGCCCTGCAGGTTCATTCCCGGCCGCCCGTCGAACTGTTCAAAGACAACCCGGCCGCCGAGAATTTTCTCGATACGGTTAGTACCTTGGCCACCCTCCCATCGGCATTCCCAATGGCCGAGCCAGAAATCCAACTGGCCGTATTCGGCAGCCACGCCGGACTGTCCGTTGGTAAGTAAACTCATCCCCTGCCCCCAATTTGGATGGCGGCAGGCTAGCAGGACAGCGGCGCGAAACCGTGGTGAAGATTCTTAGCGCAACCCGTCCTCGCCTTTGATCTCGTTCTTCTGCAAGCCGCCGACGCGCGGCAGTGGCCGCCCGCTATCGGTGACGGCGACGGCCACCACAATCTCATCGGCGCGCGGCGCATCGGGTATCCGGATTTCAACCGCGTCGAAATGACTGCGCACGAAGGCCGCATCCTTATGGCCCAGCGGCACGTCCACCGCCGTGCCGAGCCCGCCCATTTTCTTGGCCGAAGGAACCAGCGCCGCACCCTTCTCCACCGCCGCGCGCAACGGTTTGCCCAATCGGGGATGCAGGATGGCGGCGGCATGCTCCCATTCGCCTTTCTCGCCGACGATGGCCGCTTTGCCGTAACTTTCGATCTTGCCCGGCGCGACACCCAATGCGGCAACCGCGCGTTCGCCCAGCAAGGCACCCAACTCCTCGCCGATGGCCATCAATTCTTCCAGGTCTTCGGCATAGCGGCCGGCGAAGGGATTTTTGATCACCGCGGCGGCGACCGCCTTGCGGGTTGGCGGATTGACCGCCTTGCCCATCTCGCTGCGGGTTTCTTCGACGGCAACGACGATCTTGCGGATCTCGGCTTTCATCGCAACCCGTCCTCTCCCTTGATCTCCGAAGCCTTGAGCCCGCCGGCGCGGGCATGGATGCGCGCACCCGTAGTCATGACAAGCGCCACCACCATCTCGTGATCGCGCGGCGCATCGGATATTCCGACCTCCATCGCGTCGAAATGGCTGCGCACATAGCTGGCATTGATATGGGTGACCGGCACGTCGAGGCGCGCGCCAACCGGTCCCACTTTCTTGGTGGAGGAGACGATGGCCTTGGCATCGCCCAGCACCTTGCGCATGGAGTATCCGCCCGGCGCGTGCCAGAGCGCGCCGTGTTCCAGTTCGCCCGCCGCACCCACAATGGCGCCCTTGCCATAGCCTTCGATTGCCTTTGGATCGCCGCCCAGCAATGCCACCAGGCGTTCTGCCATTTCCACGCCCAGGGGATTGAGCGCCTCCATCATCGGCATGATGTCGGCGACATATTTGCCAGCGAAGGGATTATGGATGACCGCCAGCACTGCCGCGCGCTTGTGCACGCGCTCGGATCTGGGGCCGCCCTCGTGGAAGATGTCTTCCACGGTGGAATGAAATTTGCGGATATCGATTTTCATCGCTGGTCACAACCCTCCGTTCGCCGCGCAACTGCAGAACCGCGGCGTTTATCAGCCCATCCTGAGTGAGGCGCTCCGCCAACAATGCCCCAGCATCGAGCGCGTGCCGGACCGCATCGATCGCCAGATCGCCGACAGCAACCGTCACCGGCATGTCGCCGAGATCGCTGTCAGGGTCGATCGAACGTGCCGGCACCCGTTGTATCTGCTCGTCTTCGATGTTGACGGCGTTGGCAATGACGGTGGCCGCAGCATCCGCCTTCGCCGCGGTCGCGGCCAGAACTGTCACCGCATCCGCGATGCCGAGGCTGAAGCTGCGCCCGCCTCTGCCGCTGGTGGCGATCCCGCGGACGGTACTCTTCGCCTCTACTATCGCTCGGCCATCGATGGCCGGTGCGGCGAGATCGCTCACGATCCCGGCGCGAAAAGTTTCTCCGGCAGAGAGATGGAGGGCGATATCGCCGCCATTATTCACATAGGCCTTACGCAGGCGGCGGCCGGCAATCAGTGCCGCCAGCATCGCCTCCGCCACGGCACCGGCCACGGCCGCCATTGGCGTCATGTACTGCGCCCGATAGGGCCAGACCGCCTCGGCCATGCGCCGCGCGATTGCGCCATCCAATTTCGGCATCTCGGTCCCGACCGGCTGGCGTAGAGTTTTCAACTCCGCGGTCAACTCCGGCAGTACCGAAGGAAAGCGTGCCCAAGCCTGGTCATAGGCCAGCGCTACCTCGGATACCTGGCCGAAGGCCTCGATGATCAGGTCGATGGGACCGTGATTGAGATGCAAGCGGCCATCGGCAAGCAGGGTGCGCTGGGCCGTCATTCGCCATCACCCGGGGCCGAGCGCAGGCCTGCCGCCTGGTACCGACCGCTCTCGATCACGTCGGCGACCGGCCGCACGGAAGCCATATGGCCGCCGAGCACACGGTAGTCATCCATGCGCATGGTGAATTCGATCGGGCCGACGATGGCCGGCGTTGGGACATAGCCGAAGGCATTGTCCGGCATGGCTGCGACATCGACCATGTAGGTAATGCCGCCGCCCGGCCAGATGAAGACCGGCGCACCGCCCGAGGTGACGCGCACAAGCGCATCGCGCACCGATCGCGTAAGCCGGATCGGATTCTCCGTCACCCCGGCCCGAAGGCTGCCGCCGGCGCCGGCCATGAACAGCACCGTCGTCAGCGCCGGTTCGCAATTCTCGCCGATGCGTTCGACGACTCTGTGGACCGCGGCCGGCATCTCTTCGGGCACCGGCTTCAAATCCTTGTCGAGGCGGAAATAGGCGGAATCCTCGCCGGTGGTGCTCACCATCAGCAGGCGAAGGCCCGGCCAGGCGGTCTTGGGATCGATCTTCTCGATGATCGTCAGCGGGTCCTTCACATCGGTGCCACCCCAGCCGAGCCCCGGATCGGCGACCTGGAAATACCGGCCGGGTGTGGAACGCCGCCCGCGCACGCGAATGCCGGCGTGTTTCATTTGCAGGAAGCGGCCCGCCTGGTGTTCGCTCAAGACGCCGGTGATGTGATCGTCGACGACGATCACTTCGTCGACATGGCCGAACCATTGCTGGGCGAAGATGCCGATGGTGGCGGAGCCGCAGCCCACCCGCATGCGCTCTTCCGTCTCGCCATTGATCACCGGCGGCTTGCCGGCCTGCACGGTGAGTTTGGCACCGCCATCGATCTCCAGATCGAGCGCCTTCTTGTTACAGAGATTGAGCATCGTTTCGCAGGTGACGACGCCCTCTTTCTTGCTGCCGCCGGTCAGATGCCGCACACCGCCCAGCGACAACATCTGCGAGCCGTATTCCGCCGTTGTCACATGACCGACCTGCTCGCCCTGGGCGCGCACGGCCGCCTGCTCCGGACCGATGAAACGGTCGGTATCGATCTTCAGCTTCACGCCGCAGTAGCTGAAGATTCCCTCGGTCACCACGGTCACCATATCGACATCGCCGCGGCGGCTGGAGACGATGAACGGTGCGGGTTTGTAATCGGGATAGGTGGTGCCGGCACCGATACCGGTGATGACAGGTTCGCCGGCGGGCAACAACGACCCGCTCCATTCGCCGGCGCCAAGGAACGGCACCATAGCGCCCTGCTTTTCCGTGGTCCGCGAAACGATGACCATAGGGTCGGTGCGGGTCAGCACGCCATCGACATTGCCGTAGCGGTCGCAGGCGCCGGTGCGTCCGGGTCTGATCCGGCACAATACCGGACAGGCATCGCAAGTAATGATGCTGTCCTTGCTGTCTTTGTCCAAAACTTCGCTCATCTTATTCTGCTGCCTTGCGCTCGAGCGCAGCCAGCACCCGATCGGGTGTCGCCGGCACGCGCGTAAGCCGCACGCCGGTTGCATGGCGAATGGCGCCCAGGATGGCGGGCGCGGTCGGGATCAGTGCCGGCTCGCCGATGCCCTTGGCGCCATAGGGTCCCAGCGGCTCGCGATCCTCGACGATGATTACCTCGATCTCCGGCATGTCGCCGACCGTGGGGATGAGATAGTCGTGCAAGTTTTCACTGCGTCCCGGCAGATATTCTTCCATCAGCGCAAGGCCAAGGCCTTGGGCGATACCGCCATGGATCTGGCCTTCCACCTGCTGCGGATTGATGGCGCGGCCGACATCGTGGGCGGCAACGATGCGGCGGACCTTGACGGTGCCGAGCTCGATGTCGACCTCGACTTCCGCGGTCTGGGCGGCGAAGCCATAGGTGGCATAGGGCACCCCCTGCCCATCGGCATCGAGCGGCGTGGTCGGCGGATCGAAGCGCCCCTCGCCGAACAGCACATCGCCTTCCGGCCCCTGGGGCGAAAGACGGCCAAGATCGAGGCTGACCACGCGCCCGCTTTCCACCAGCGTCATCTTGCCCGCGCCCGGCGTCAGCACCGCGGCCTCACCCATATTGGCCAGACGCAACAGCTTGGCGCGCAGATCCTCGCCCGCCTTGCGGGCGGCGTTACCGGAAACAAAAGCCTGGCGCGAGGCCGAGGTCTTGCCGGCATCGAGCGTGCGATCGGTATCACCCATGACGATACTGAGCGCCGTCACCGGTACGCCCAGCGCATCGGCACAGATCTGCGCCATGATCGTGTTGGAGCCTTGGCCGATATCGACGGCACCGTTATAGAGCGTCAGCGATCCGTCGCGCGCCAGGCCGACACGCATCGCCGAAGGGTTCGACATGGAGGTATTGCCGATGCCGTACCACATGCAGCCGATCCCTACGCCCCGGCGCAGCACACCACCCCGGCGATTGGCCGCCTCGGCGGCTGCGCGCGCCGTCTTCCAATGGGGCCGCAGTGCCTCCAGGCATTGTGCCAGGCCCGCACTCGCCTCAAGCCTTTGTCCCGTCGCCGTGGTTTCGCCGGCGCGAATGGCGTTGATATGGCGGAACTCCAGCGGATCGATGCGAAGCTGGCCGGCCAGATCGTCCATCAGCGCCTCATGAGCGATCGCCGCCTGCGGCACGCCGAAACCGCGAAAGGCGCCGGCCGGCGGCGCGTTGGTGTAGATCGCTCGCGTGCGCGCCAAAATGTGGGGCACGGCATAAGGCCCGCTCGCATGCACCGGCACGCGATTGGCCACCGTCGGCCCCCAGGAGGCATAGGCGCCGGTGTTGAAATCCGCCTCAAAATCCACCGCCGTCAGCTTGCCCGCGCCATCGCAGGCGAACTTGGCCTTGATCTTCGAGGGATGGCGCTTGGTGCTGGCCCGCATGGATTCAGGCCGCGTATAGGTCCAGCGCACCGGACGCCCGCTCTTCCACGCCGCTAGCGCGATCAGCGGCTGGACCGAGAGATCGAGCTTGCCGCCGAACCCGCCGCCGCACGCCGACGGGATGAGGCGGATGCGCGAGGAATCGAAACCCATGATCAGCGCGATCTCGTCGCGATCCATATAGGGTGTCTGGGTGGTGACGAAGATCTCGATGCGATCGCCGACGCGCCGGGCATAGCCGGCTTCCGGTTCGACATAGGCATGTTCGACGAAGGGCGTTTCGAAATGCCCGGAGGCGACCGCCTTGGCACCGGCCAGCCCGACATCGATATCGCCCTTCTTCAGATAGCCGCGTATCAGCACATTGTCGGGCCGGAAGGCATGCAGCACTGAAGCACCCTGCGCCAGCGCTGCTTCCGGCTCGACGATCGGCGCCAGCGGCTCCCAGGCAATGGGCAGCGCGGAATCGGGAATGGTTTCGATCGCCTGGCGATCGCCGACCAGGGCCAGCACCGCCTCGCCGCGATAGCGCACATGGCTTTCTGCCAGTACCGGCTGATCCTTGATATCCGGGTAAATGCCATAGCCGTTGCGCGGCACATCGGCCGCGGTCAGCACCAGCGCCAGGCCGGCGTAGCGCCGCTTTAGATCGTCGAACGATCCCAGCGTGAAGCGCGCACTGGCATGGGGCGAGCGCACCGCGCGCAGCCAGAGGCTATCGGCCGGAAACGCATCGGCACCGTATTTTTCCGCGCCGGTCAGCTTTGCCACGCCATCGAGCTTGGCGATGCTGGCACCCACTGCTTGACCCGTCGCCGGCACGATCCGCTGGCGGTGGCTACCGGCATCGAGCACCGCCTCGACGATCTTGCGATAGCCGGTACAGCGGCAGAGCACGCCACCCAGCGCTTCCTCGACATCTTCGCGGACCGGCCGGCGGTTGTTGCGCAGCAGGCTCGCCGCGGCCATCAGCATGCCGGGCGTGCAGATGCCGCATTGAGCAGCACCATGGCGGAGGAAAGATTCCTGCAGATCGGTGAGCACGCCATCCGAGGCCAGGCCTTCGGCGGTGACGACATCGCGGCCGCTCGCCTGACCCAGCGACACCAGGCAGGCGCAGACCTGTTCTCCATCCAGCAGCACCGTGCAAGCGCCACAATCGCCGGCATTGCAGCCGATCTTGGTGGCGGTCAGGCCCAGTTCTTCGCGCAGAACCTCGGCCAGGCGCCGGACCGGCGGCAGATCCAGCGAGACGTTCTTGCCGTTGAGGGCAAACGCGATCATGCCGCGCCACCCAGCCGGTCGAGTGAGCGGCGCAGCAGCACCAGCGCCGCCTTGCGGCGATAGGCAACGCTTGCCCGCAGATCGTCGATGGGCGAGAGCCCGGCGATATGCTCCGGCTTTACCGTCTGTCCCAGTGCGCCATCGAGCGGTTGGCCGGCAAGGGCGGTTTCGAGTGCTGGCAAGCGCCGGGCAATTTCCGAACAAGCGCCTACGGCAATACGCGCGCGTTCTATGCGCTTGCCGGCAAGCTCGAGTATAGCCGCAACCATCACGATGGAAATGACCAGATACTTGCGGCTGCCGAGCTTCATAAAATCGCTGCGTGTGTCGCCGCCGAGATTGGGGATCAACAACGCCGTCACCAGCTCGTCAGGACGGCGCAGGGTGCGGCGATTGCCGGTGACGAACTCGGCGATGGGTAGTCTGCGTTGGCCATCGAGGGAGGCAAGCTCAACCTCGGCATCGAGCGCCAGCAGGCTGGGCAGGCTGTCGGCGGCCGGCGAAGCGTTGCAGACGTTGCCGGCGATCGTTCCGGCATTCTGGATCTGGATGCCGCCGATCTCGCGCGCCGCGAGCTTCAACCCGTCAAAGCAGTGCGGCAACTCGGCGCGCAGCAGATCGCTCCAGGTCACGCCAGCGCCGATCCTCAGATACCGAGGCATTGCCTTGATCCGCCGCAACTCACCGAGGCCGCTGATATCCAGCACGTCCTCGTCCTCGATGCGCTCGACCCGCGCCGGATAAAAATCCGTGCCGCCGGCGATCACAGCCAACGGGCCGCGGCTCAGCGCCGTCAACGCATCGGCCAACCTGTCGGGGCGCAGATATGCCCCCATCGCTTAGCCCCGGCCCTTCATGATTTTCGCGGCCGGCGTCAGATCGCCAATGCGCTTTTCGATATCGGCGCGCAGCGGCAGGCTTGGTTGCGCGCCGGCGGTCAGACAGGCAAGTGCACCCGCCGTGCTGCCCCAGCGCAAAGCCGTAGGCAGGTCACTGCCTTCATCCAGCGCCGTGGCAAAGGCGCCGACAAACGCATCGCCGGCACCGGTGGTATCGACGGGTTTCACGGGCAAGGCACCGATCTCCCAGCCTTGCTTGCCGGAAAAAGCGATCGCGCCTTGCGCGCCCAGGGTCACCACCACCGTAGTGTCGGCCATCTCGGCTAGTGCCGCCCCCGCGGCGCGCGCATCGCCCGACGCCAAGCCGTGCTCGCTGGCGATCATGGCGACCTCCACCTCGTTCAGGACCAGCCAGTCATAGGCCGGCATGATCATCCCGGGCAGCGTTCCCGCCGGCGCCACGTTCAGCAGCAAGCGCGAGCCAAGGGAGCGAGCGCGGGCCGCAAGCTCCCAGTTCTCCTCATGTGGCACTTCCATCTGCATGGTGATCAGCGTTCGCGAACCCAGGAAGCCGTCGGCAAGCTGACTTTCCTTCAACTTCAAATTGGCACCCGAGGCGACCGCGATCATGTTCTGACCGGCCTTGTCGACGCAGATCACGGCGCACCCCGTGGCGGGCCCGCGGCGGGCAACGGCCGAAAGATCGACGCCGGCCGCCGTCATATCGGCGAGCGCGATCTCGGCGAAGGCGTCGCGGCCCACCGCCCCCACCATGCGGGTCATGGCGCCGGCGCGCGCGGCCGCGAGTGCCTGGTTGGCACCCTTGCCGCCGGCAACCAGCTTGTAGCCCGGACCCAGCACCGTTTCGCCCGGCCGCGGCAAAGTCTGCACCGATACGACGAGATCGACATTGATCGAGCCGAAGACGACGATCATGGCTTGCCTCGCTTGATCTCAAGCCGCTGCGCCTGCTGGCGCGCTGGCACCGCCACCCGCTCGCCAAGATCGGGAAATTCCACCCAACCCGCAGGGCCAGCCGGCAGCATAACGCTGGCTGCCTTGCTGGCGATGGAAAGATGCGTCATCCGGCCTTTGATGTCGGTGGCAAAACGCGTCTTGCCGGATGTCGTAACGCGCAGTACGCCCTCGCCCGCATCGATGGTGGCCAAGCCCAGCGGGGTTTGCATCGGCCCCAGGCAGATACTCTCGCCATGGGTGACTTCCCAGCCGCTCCAGGGATTGATATCGCTCAGCTCCGCCACGGCAATGGCCGGCATCAGCGCCCCCCAGCCATAGAAGGAATCGGTGTCGGGCTGATCGAGGGCCTGACCGCTGACTGAATTGTAATTCTCCGGGCAATGGCGGCGGTGGCGCCACTCGCCCTGGAACAATTGGAACCCGTTATCGGCAAGCTTGCTGGCCATATCCGGGTAGCCCGCCCGCTTTAACCCCTGATAGGTGAGGAAATTGAGCGGCGGCCAGACGCGCCCACGCCAATAGACATTGTCGGAAAAGGCCGGATCGTCACGGGTGACGGAGGCCAGCATCCATTGCCCGCCGAATTTGCGCGGATCCGCCAGCATGGCGACCATGGCTTCCGCCTGATCGGGGCGCGCCGCTCCGCTCAGCAATGGATAGAAGCTGGGGGGTGCGACGCTGCGCACGAATTTCCCGGACCATAGGCGATTGGCGAAGACCTTGCGCTCGGGATCCCAGAGATGTTCGGCGATGCGGGCGTTCAGCGCCTTGGCACGCTCAGCCAGGCGCTTGGCGTCGCGGCCTTGACCGAGTTCGCCAGCAATCAGTGCCAGCATCTCGCCATCGAGCGCCAGCAGGGAATTCAGCCCGACATCGGCACTGTCGAGAGTCCAGCTCTTGGTGTTCAGCGCGGCTTCATCATGCGTGGGAGAGTTATCCATGCTGGACTCATCTTTCGCCGCCAGCTTGGTGCCGCGATAGAGCCCGCCCCCCACCGGCGAAGTACCGTACTCCACCATGCCGTCGCCATTGCCGTCGCGGGTTGCCCACCACCAGTCGTGATTGGCCTTCAGCACGGGCCAGGCCTCGCGCAACAGGTCGCCATCGCCGAGGCGCTGATAGAGCATCCAGCAGATGAAGGCGCCGATGGGCGGCTGGCTGCGGTCGATCCAGGCGTCGCGTCCCGTCAGCAGGCAAGGCAAGTTACCGGCTTTCGTCGCGCCGGCGAAAACAGCCCGCAGGTTTTCGCGCGCGATCTCGGCATCGAACATGCCCGCCATCAGCCCGTGATAGAGGATGTCGTCCAGCCAGACGCCGAAGCCGCCGAATTTCTGGCTGACCCAGTTGCGGCTGAGCGAAGTGTAGGGCCGTTTGTTGATGGCATCCCACACCGTGTTCCAGCCGACCACATCGCGCACGGCATCCAGCGCCCCGTTGAAGGCGCCGCCATGGATGCTGGGGACTTCCGGCGCCGGCGCGCTGAGTGCCGCATTCACTCGCTTCAACGCCTCGTTCCGGCTCTTGCCGATTGAGACCGCGAAGGTGAAGGACGGCATTTCCTCCAGGTGATAGCGCAGCACGGGAAAGACACCGCGCTCGCCCCGGGAATCGAGGCAGAAATAGCCCTTGGTTTCGTATTCCTCGCGCAACGCCTCGACGTTGGCATGAAAGGTGGGAAGCAGAGGTGGACGCTCGCCCAGCGCCACCACATGCTGCTCGCCGATCTTGGCCGAGAGTTCGCCGCTCTTCGGGTCATAGCGCCAGCGCGCACGCCCGGCGCTCAGGGTTAGCATGACCCAAAAGCGCAAACCCCACTCCGCCATCTTGCCTGCCTGCCAGCGCCCGCGCAGGGTGAACGGGTCTGGCTTGTCATAGGTCAGCGTCAGCTCGGTGCCGGCGTGCGCAAGGGAAAGCGCGATGCCGTTGCCATCGATGCGCCGGGGGCCAAGGCTGATTCCGGGCGCGCCAGAGGGGAACCAGGTGAAGCTGTTCTTGCTGGCGGCATAGGCGCAGAAGCCGAGATCGAGGCCCAGCGGCAGAAAGCGCATGGCAGCCGGGTGTTCGCTGACCCAGCTGTTCCACAACCTTGCTTGCGCGATCTTTAGCGGTTTTTTTGCCATGGTTATGCCAAGTACCTATGCCCAGGCCGCGATGATGTCGGTGGTGGCGGCGAGGTCGATCAGCGGGGCAAAGCGCGGCAGGACGTGATCGAGGGCCGCGCGATGCGCCTCGAGCGAGAAACTGGTCACCGCATCCCTCGCGATGACCACGCGATGTCCGCGGTCGATGGCATCGATGGCGGTGGCGAGGACGCAGGCATCGGTCTCAACCCCGCTCAAGACCAGCGTGCCGGCCTTCAGCCGATCGAGGGCCGCCGCGAAATCAGCCGCGGAAAACGAGGAGAAGCCTTCCTTGTCGATCTGCGCCTCGGCCGGGGCCTCTGCCGCCAGCGGCGCCATCAGATCGAAGAGCTTGGGTGAGAGTTGATCCGTGGTCACCTGCGGCCAGCGCTGGTAGAAACGTTGCCACACACCGTTCGCGGCGCCGGCATTCGGCGGCGTTACAAAGCGTGTATAGAGCGTACGGCTGGTGCAATGGCTGACCAGCCGCTGGATGTTCGGCATGACGGCCTCGATTGTCGGCACGCGCCAGCCCGTCTCCTCCGCAAACAGGCGCTGCATATCCACGACCACATGCACCGTATCGGCGCCGAGAGCCGCCAAGCCGCTCATGGCTGCACCACCACGCTATGGGCGGGCGCCCATTCAAGCCTGACGGCAATACCGGGCGTCAGCGAGGGCGCGCCCTTGTTCTGCTCGAAAACCGTGATCTCGCGCCCGTTCACATCGATCTTGTAGGTCGTGCTCATCCCGGAATAAACGGCCTGGGTCAGGCGCCCTTCCAGCCTGTTGTTGCCGTTATTCCCGGCCGAGGACAAGTTGGTCAGCGCAATCTTTTCCGGCCTCACCGCAATCATCGCCGTCGATCCCGACGCCGGCAGGGCATCGGACGTCGTCAACGCACCAAGGGCGGTAGCAATGCGACCGGGCGCCTCCACCTTGCCTTCAAAGAAATTGGCATCGCCCAGGAAATTGGCGGCAAACGCCGTCATCGGCCGCTCATAAATCTCCAAGGGCTTACCGGCCTGAACCACCCGCCCCTCGTTAAAGATGGCGACGCGGTCGGAGAGCGTCAGCGCCTCCTCCTGGTCATGGGTCACGAAGACGGTGGTGATGCCGACCTCGCGCTGAATCTGCTTCAGCTCGATCTGCATCTGCTGGCGCAGCCGCTTGTCGAGGGCGCCCAGCGGCTCGTCGAGCAGCAGCAGCTTGGGCCGGGTCACCAGCGCGCGGGCGAGTGCGATACGCTGCTGCTGTCCGCCGGAAAGCTGGCGCGGCCGGCGCGCGCCGAAACCGGCCAAGCGCACCAGGGCCAGCATCTCCTTGACCCGCTTGTCCGCCTCGGATCCCTTCTGGCCGCGGACGCTAAGGCCGAAGGCGACGTTGTCGAACACGCTCATATGGGGAAACAGAGCGTAATTCTGGAACACCATGCCGATCTCCCGGCGATGGACCGGCGTCCGGCCGATGTCCGTTCCATCCAGCCGAATTTCGCCGCTATCGGGTTCGACGAAGCCGGCGATGGCGCGCAGCAGCGTCGTCTTGCCGCTGCCGCTGGGGCCGAGCAGGCCGAAGAACTCGCCATCGGCAAAGGTCAGCGATACGCCGGCCAGTGCGGCGACGCTGCCATAGTGTTTTTCCACCCGGTCGACCTCGACGATGCTCATCGCTCGCCTCCGAATTTGTAGAAGCGTGCGAACAGCAGCATCAGACCCATGGAGACCAGGATGATGATGGTGGAAATCGCATTCACCTCCGGCGTGAAGCCCTTGCGGATCGCCGAATAGATCTCGACCGGCAGCGTCGTCTGGCCGGGCGGCGCCAGGAAATACGAGATGACGAACTGATCGAATGAGACGGCAAAGGCGAACAGTGCGCCCGCCACCATACCCGGCGCCATCAGTGGCACCGTGATGCGCCAGAAGGATTGCCAGGGTGTCGCGCCCAACGTCGCGGCCGCCTCTTCGAAGGCCGGGCTGAAGCCCTTCAGCCGCGCGCCGACGACGATGATCACATAGGGCAGCGACAGCGCCACATGCCCCAGCAGCAAGGCGTGGAATCCGCGGCCGATGCCGATCCAGAAGAACAGCACCAGCATGGAAGTGCCGATAATCAGCCAGGGAATGGTGATGGGCGGAAACAGCAGAAGCTGCAGCAGCGACTTGCCGCGGAACTCGTACCGGGCAAAGGCGAAGGCTGCCATGGTGCCCAGCATGGTGGCGGCCACCATGTTCACCAAAGCCAGCAGCACCGACGTGACGCTGGCATTGATCAGCCTGTCGTTATGCACCAGGCTCTGGAACCAGATCGTGTCCCAGACCACCGGCAGGGCATAAAACGCCGACTGATTGAAGGCCATGACGATCATCACGACGATCGGCACATAAAGGAAGGCCAGCACCAGGCCGAGATAGATCTTCAGGATGGCGCTCATGCCGCCGCCCCCTGCAGATGGCGGCGCAGCAGCGGATAGCAGAGCGCCAGGATCAGCAATACGATCGCCAGCAGGATGAAGGAGAGTGCTGCGCCCAACGGCCAGTTAAAGACCACGGTGAATTGGTCTTCGATGACATTGCCCAGGACGAAACCCGCCTTGCCACCCAGGATGCGGGGCTCCATGAACGAGCCGATTACCGGAACGAAGATCAGGATCGCACCCGCCGCCAGGCCCGGCGCGCTGAGAGGCAACGTCACGCGGCGGAAGGTGGTCAGGCCGTTGGCACCCAGGCTGCGCGCAGCTTCCAGCAATGAATCGTCGATCGCCTGCAACGAGATGTAGCAGGTGAGGATCATGTAGGGCAGGAAGCTGTGGACCAGGCCGATGACGACGGCGCTGTAGGTGAACAGGATATCTAGATGAGGCGCGCCCGGCAGGATGTCCTGGATGCCGCGGTCGATCAGCCCGTCGGTGCGCAGCACCATGGTCCAGGAAAAGGTGCGCACCAGCCCGTTGCTCCAGAATGGCAGGACCACGAGCAGGAACAGCGCCTCGCGCCAGCGGCCCTTGACGTATTTCGCCAAAGCGAGGGCCGCGGGAAACCCCAGTAGCACACAGAAGACGGTGACATAGAGGCCGAGCTTCAGCGACCGCAAGGTCAGCGTCAGGTAAAAGCTGTCGGGCGAGAGCACGAGATAATTCTGGAACGTGCCTTCGATCGGCCGTCCATTGATTGGTGCCACCTTCAGGAAGCTGAAGAACAGCATCGCCGAGAGCGGCAGGAAGATGGTGAGGGCAAGCCAGAGATAGGCAGGCCCGGTCAGGCCCAGCACGGCACCTAGCCGCCGCCGGCTCAAGCCTGTTCCACCGGGTCGTTCTCGGCTGGTTTCCACGACGGCCCCCGCAGCACGGAAAAAGGCGGCCCCCGCGCAAGCGCGGAGGCCGCCCTATGCGGCTACTTGCCGAGCTCGGTCTTAACCTGCTCCCACAGCTCGGTGAACTTCTTGCGCAGATCGTCGCTGATCGGCGCCTGGTAGAACAGCCGGTCCTGCAGGCCCGGCGCGCTCATCACCGTGCGATTGAAGGCATCGGCCGGCAATTGCGCATCGGCCGCGGAATTGGCCGAAACCGGCGCACCGACATCGGTGTCCCACTTCACATAGAATTCCGGGCTTACCATGTAGTCGATGAACTTCTCGGCGCAGTCGAGATTCTTGGCGCCGGCGGCGATCGAAAGTCCGTCAAACCAGCCGATGGCACCTTCCTTCGGCACGACGAAGGCGACCGGCAGGTGGAACGCCTTCTTCGAGCGCGCCGCCGAGCCGCTCCAATATGTCGCGATCTCGAAGTCCTTGCCCGTCAGGTGCTTGTTCCATTCGTCTTCCGACGACCAGAAGGTCTTGAGCTGCGGCTTGAGGGCCAACAGCTTCTGCTTCACCTTGTCGAGATCAGCCGGATTGTTGGGATCCTGGCCGGTGGCGATGGCGCCAAAGGCGACCGCCTCGACAGGATCGTCGCGCCAGCCGACATGGCCCGCATAAGCGGGATCCCACAGCGCCTGGATCGAATCCGGCGCTGTCTTGATGTCGTCGGTATTGTAGGCGAACGAGGTCACGCCCCAGACCCATGACACGCCATAGGTCTTGCCATCGGTATTCAGATAGCTGGAATCGCGCAGCTTGGGCGTCAGGTCTTTCCAGTTTGAGAGCTTGGAAGTGTCGATCGCCTGAAGCAGGCCTTCCTTCGCCGCCGCCGCGGTATATGAACTGTTGACGAGCACCACATCATAGGCGCCCGGATTGGTGCGCAGCTTGGTCAGCATTTCCTCTTCGGAATTGAAGTTGTCATGCACGACCTTGCAGCCATTCTTTTCTTCGAAGGCCTTCACCGCCCAGGCTTCGTCGGTGCCATAGCCCTGCCAGTTGAGTACGTGAAGGTCGGCACCCGCCTGCGCCGGTGTGGCGCCAAAGCTCCAAGCAACACCCAGCGCGACCGCGCCGATGCCGAGGTAGCGGGTAAACTCCCGACGCGTTGTGCTTCGATCAGAAAAACCACGCATAAGCGCCTCCCATATTTTTGTTCGTACACGAACTAATTTGCGCCTGCCCTCGCGGGGCTGTCAATCGTCCGGGCCGGCGCTTTTGCCCAGGATTTCGCAACAGATTAGCCTATCCGTTTCAGCAGGCGAAGCAGCACCGCCTGCTCATTCGCCTTCAGCGGCGACAACGTTTTTGCCGATGCCTCGAAAGCACGTGCCAGGCCCTGGTCGAATGCCTTGCGGCCGCCGGCCGTCAGGCTCACCAGCAGGCGGCGGCGATCCGTGGCGCTGGGCGCCGATTCCACCAGCCCCCGCTTCATCAGCCGGTCGACGACGCCTTTAACGGTTGCCGCATCCATGGCGATCAGGCGTCCCAGATGGTTTTGCGAGCAGGGACCCACCTCGCTCAGTTTGGCGATGGCCGCCCATTGGGTCGGGGTCAGTTCGTCGCCGAAAAGCTCGCCAAATAGAAGGGAATTGCGTTGATAAGCTTGACGCAGGATGAAGCCGATCTGCTCGTCCAGGACATAGGCAGCCCGGCGTCCGCAAATGGCGCGGGCGCTTTGCTGCAAGGGCGCTGCTGGCTTTCTTCCCATCTCGAGGGTCTTTGGCCTTCCTGCCGTCTCATATGTATACGAACGAGTTTGGCCTTCCCTCGCAGCCGAGTCAATCTGTTGGAAGCGGCGCTGAACCCTGATGCTGTTTCAGGCTAGACTTGGCCCCTATCGGCAGCCCAAGGGCATTCCCGTGGCGAAGGCAGAGAAAACCGTACGTGATATGAGGAGCTTGCGCGGCGATTTTCCCATCCTGGAAACGCAGGTCGCGGGCAATCCCCTCGTCTATCTCGACAGCGCTGCCAGCGCCCAGAAGCCGGAAACGGTGGTGACGGCGATGACCCGCTTCATCCACAGCGACTACGCCAATGTCCATCGCGGGATCCATGCGCTGGGCGAGCGGGCGACCGAGGCCTATGAACAGGCGCGCAGCCGGGTGGCCCGGTTCCTGAATGCCCGTTCCGCGGGCGAGATCGTTTTTACATCCGGCGCCACGGCGGCCATCAACCTCGTGGCCGGAAGCTGGGGCGAGGCCAATCTCAAGGCCGGCGACCAGATCATCCTCTCGGTGCTGGAGCACCATTCCAACATCGTGCCCTGGCAGTTGCTGCGCGAGCACCGCGGCATCGAGATCGTCGTGGCCCCGGTGGACGATGAAGGCGGCTTCGATCTGGCCGCCTTCGCTGGACTACTGAGGCCGCGCTGCAAGCTGGTGGCAGTCGCCCATATCTCCAACGCCATCGGCACAGTGCTGCCGGTGCGCGAGATTACGCGCCTCGCCCATGACACAGGCGCCAAGGTACTGATCGACGGCTCCCAGGCGGTGGCGCACCGGCCTGTCGATGTCCGCGATCTCGATTGCGACTTCTATGTCTTCACTGGCCACAAACTCTATGGGCCCACCGGCATCGGCGTCCTTTACGCGAAAGCGGATATCCTAGCGGCCATGCCGCCCTGGCAGGGCGGCGGCGAGATGATCCGCACCGTCACCTTCGCGCGTACCGAGTTCGCCGATCCGCCGGCGCGTTTTGAAGCCGGTACGCCCAATATCATTGGCGCGGTGGGCCTGGCCGCGGCAATCGACTATATCGAGGGGATCGGCTGGCCATCGATCCAGGCTCATGAGCAGGCGCTGCTGGCGCACGGCACCGCTGTGCTGTCAAGATTGAACGGGTTGCGGCTGATCGGCACGGCGAGAGAGAAAAGCGGTATTCTTTCCTTCACTCTCGAAGGCATTCATCCGCACGACGCCGCCACGCTGCTGGACCGGCGCGGCATCGCGGTGCGGGCGGGGCATCATTGCGCCCAGCCGGCCATGGACCGCTTCGGTGTGGCGGGTACGCTGCGCGCCTCGATCGCGCTCTACAACACGATCGAGGAGCTCGACCGCCTGGCCGAGGGGGTGGCCGAGGTGCTGCGCCAGCTCTCCTGAACGTTGCCTTATTGATTCCTTGGCTCCGCCATCGAAAATTGCGTTTCCTGGCCGATAGACTCCCTTGGCCGGTATTGGCAGGTCACCCGGCAGATCCTGCTCCACGGCATGCCTATGACGTGATGAGTGCTGGCTGCGGAAGCTAAACAGCTCGAACCCAACCCGTGACTTTCACGCCAGCCAGCGCGTTCACACCAGATCGAACAGCAGGATCTCCGCGGCCTCATCGGCAGAAATCTCGATCTCCGGCTGATCGCTGATCGCGGCCCCGTCACCCGCCCGCAACCACTGACCATTGACGGTGACAGCGCCGCGCGCGACCTGCAGCCAGGCATGGCGGCCCGCCGCGATGGTCTGTTTTACCTGTTCGCCCTTGGCCAACAATCCGGCATAGAGCGCCACGTCCTGATGAATGGTGACGGAGCCATCGCGCCCATCGCGGCTGCCGACCAGCTTCAACCGGCCCCGGCGTTCGGACGCAGGATAGTGGCGCTGCTCGTAACCCGGCTTCGTCCCGCGCTTTTCCGGCATGATCCAGATCTGCAGGAAATGTACCGGCGCATCGGCCGAGGGATTGTATTCGCTATGGGTGATGCCACTGCCCGCACTCATGCGCTGGATTTCGCCCGGCCGGATGGTGGCACCCGTGCCCAGGCTGTCCTTATGCTCGAGCGCGCCCTCCAGCACATAGCTGATGATCTCCATGTCGCGATGGCTGTGATTGGGAAAACCGCCCTTCGCGGCAACCTTGTCCTCGTTGATCACGCGCAAGTCGCGAAAGCCCATATGGGCCGGGTCGTAATACTCACCGAAGGAGAAACTGTGCTTGCTGTCGAGCCAGCCGAAATCGGCACGGCCGCGGGCTTCGCTGGGGCGAACGGTGATCATCGGTTTCCTCGCAAGATGAAAGGTATCGAACCTGCCGCGCCGATATGGGAAGCAGCGAAGCCGGCCGCAACTCGTTACGGAATCGAAACCGGCTTTAGCGGAATGGTTCGCCGGTGACCCAGGCAACCAGCGAGTGGCGTGTGCCCTCTTCCATCGGCGTCACCCGGTGAAGCTGCCAGGCGGCGAAGACCAGGCCCGTTCCCCTCGCCCGCTCGGTAGGCATCGGCTTGCCGCCCACAGAAATCTCAAGATTGCCGCCACGATAGGCGGCTGGATCGCTCAGCTGGACGACGATGGAGAGCTTTCGGTAGCGCGTGGCGCCGCCGCCGATATCCTGGTGCCAGCCGTAATGCGTACCGCCGCCGTTATAGGTGGTGAATTGCAAAGGCTCGCCAAATCCCATCAGCGAGAACTGGAAGGTGTTCTGGTTCACCTCGGTCGCAATTCGTTCGAGCCGGTCGAAAACAAAGTCGGATTCCGGGCCGGGATGGATCCAGCCGACATTGGATTTGCGTTTTACTTCCGTCGCCACGCCGGCGGCGGGTTGCATTAACCCGCCGGTAAATTGGGTCTGGCGGCTTCCGAGCTCGATGATCCGGTCGCACTCGGCCGGCGAGAAAAGCTTGGCCGCCGTGGCCAGCGAGGGAAGTTCTTTCAATTGGCTTCGCGAAAAAAGGCGCATGAAGCAGTCTAACCGTCATGGTTGCGGCCGCGCAATTGCCGCATCCGAGCGTCCGCGCCTCGCGCGGTGGGTCCGGCGGCTTGCGTGACGGGTCGCCGCACCTATACTCCAGCCGTCCCCAGGGTCCGCGCCGCCCTTGGAGATTCGGCGCCATCATCTGGAATTCGCGCTTGGATACCTGGAATCCTGCCCAATACCATCGCTTCGCCGATGCGCGTCTGCGCCCGGCCGTCGATCTGCTTGCCCGCATCCCGCTTGAGGAGCCGGCGGCCGTTTTCGACCTCGGCTGCGGCAGCGGGCGAACGAGCGGGCTGCTCGCGCGGCGCTGGCCCAAGGCACGCGTCACCGGCGTCGACTCATCCGCCAGGATGCTGGCTGCGGCCCGCAATGACTATCCGGGGATCGAATTCGTCCAGGCCGACCTTGCCGGTTGGTCGCCCCCGGCCGGGGCCGATTTGCTATTCAGCAATGCCGCCCTGCACTGGCTCGACGGCCATGCCCAATTATTCCCGCGGCTACTGGGCATGCTGAAGCCCGGCGGCGTGCTCGCCATCCAGATGCCGCAAAATCACGATCAGCCCTCCCATCGCGCGATGCTCGCCGCAGCGCAAACCGGCCCCTGGGCGCAGAAGCTGTGCCCGGTGCTGCGTCCTTCGCCGGTTAGCGATCCCGCCGACTATTACGCGATACTGGCGTCCAAGGCGGCTACGCTGGATATCTGGCAGACCACTTACCTGCAACAGCTCGAGGGCGAAAATCCGGTCGCCGAATGGACCAAGGGCACGGCGCTCAGCCCCCTGCTCGCAGCATTGGAAGAGCCGGACCGCAGCGCCTTCGAGAACGCCTATCGGGCGCTGGTGGCCAAGGCCTATCCGGCTGAGAGTGACGGCAAGACGTTGTTTCCCTTCCGTCGCCTGTTCATTGTCGCCCGGTGCAGCGATGGATAGGGCGGCCCGGTTTACACGCGCGCGCATCGCGGCGGCCTTTCTCGTCGGCCTGACGATCCCGCTATCCGTTTCGGTTTCGGAGATCATCACCGTCGTCGCCCTGGCCGTCGTCCTGCTGGAGCGCCCGCCGCGGGCAGCATGGGTAGCGATCGCGCGCAATCCGGTCGTGTGGGCAAGCGTGGCCCTGTTCGTGCTGCTGACGCTTGCTCTTGCCTATACCGCGGCACCGATGAACGAGGCTCTGCGGATCTGGCAGAAATACCGCGAGCTCGCTTATCTCCCGCTTCTGCTGTTGTTGTGCCGCGACCGGTTTGCGGCGCGGGCGGGCCTGGCCGGTTTCCTGCTGGCGGTGCTGGCAATCATCGTCGCCAATGTCGCTCTGCGCGTGCTCGGCGCTTTCTCTCTGGCGCCCCTCCACCGCTACAGCTTCTTCGGCAGTTACATCGTCGAGGGCGTTCTGATCGCGCTGGCCTCCTATCACCTGGCGATCGAGGCGATTACCAACCCGCGGCGGCGATACTACGCGGCAGCGGCGGCCCTGGTGGCCCTGCTGATCGGTCTCTATGTCCAGGTCGGCCGAACGGGCTATGTCGTCACCATCGCGCTGGGTCTGCTGCTTCTGTTCCAGATGGCGCCGCGCCGCTGGATGGTGCCCGGCATCGTGCTGATCGCCGTCATGGCTGGCAGCGTGTTCGTCATCGCCCCGGATCTGGCAGGAAGGATGTCGGGCGTGGTTAGTGCTGTGGACACGCCGCAGGGCCAGGCTCCGAATTCAGGCGGCAACGCCGCGACATCGAGCGCCGGCGCCAGGCTTCGCTTCTATCAGCACGCGCTGGCGGTATTCGCCCGCCATCCGGTCTTCGGCACCGGCACCGGCAGTTTCAACACGGTCTATAACGACCAGGCCGCCATCGACAACCAGGCGATGACGACCAATCCGCATGACGAATTCCTGATGATCGGCATACAGACCGGTGCCGTCGGCGTCCTCCTGCTGCTCGCCTTCTTCGCGGCACTCTGGTTCTGCGCCCCCAGGCTATCGCCCATTGACGCCTGGCGAGGCCGCGCCGCGACCCTGGCGCTGGCGATCAGCTGTCTGTTCAACTCATCGCTGCTCGATCATGTCGATGGGCACTCCTACATTTTCCAGATCGCCCTGTTCTATTTCGCGGCAGGCTTGCGTGAAGATCAGCGTCCTCGTCACGACGTATAACCGACCCGATGCGCTGAGCCTGGTGCTGCGCGCGCTCGCGGCCCAGAGCACCGGCAATTTCGAGGTCGTGATCGCCGATGACGGTTCAGCGCCCGATACGCTTGCGGCCATCGAGGTTCTGCGTCCCACCCTTGGCTACGACGTGCGTCATATCTGGCAGGCCGATGAGGGATTTCGCGCACCCATGGCGCGCAACCGTGCGGCGGCGGCGGCCACAGGCGATTACTTCATCTTTCTTGACGGCGATTGCGTGCCGCTCGGCGATTTCATTGCCATGCATAGGCGTTTGGCGCAGCCGGGCTGGTTCGTCAGCGGCAATCGTATTCTCTTGAGCGAGGCCTTCACGCGAGAGGCGATTGCCGGACAGATTCCACTCTGGCAATGGCGTGCGGGCCAATGGCTTTGCGCAAGGCTGAGCGGCAAGGTCAATCGGCTGACGCCTCTTCTGCGCCTGGTCGATTGGAGCCGGCCGCAGTCCAACTGGATCGGCGCCAAGACCTGCAATCTCGCCACCTGGAAAGACGACTTCCTCACCGTGAACGGGTTTGACGAAAATTTTGCCGGCTGGGGCTATGAGGATAGCGACTTCGTCCAGCGCCTGATGAATGCGGAGCGCCGGCGCCTGGCGACGCGCTGGGCGGTGCCGGTGCTTCATCTCTGGCACCGCGCGCAGGATCGCTCGCGCGAACGCGCCAATTTCGCCAGGCTGGAACAGACGATTGCCTCGGGCGTCGTTCGCGCCCAACGCGGCGTCGATCACTATCTCGCCTGATAGCGGCGATGGCCAACCCCGAGCGTATTCTTGTCATCGGACCCGCCTGGGTCGGCGACATGGTCATGGCGCAGAGCCTGTTCGCAGCTTTGCGCCGCCAGCATCCTGATGCCGCGATCGATGTGCTGGCGCCGCGCTGGACCTTGCCGCTCGTCTCCTTCATGCCGGAAATCCGCCGCGCCATCGAGCAGCCGCTGGGCCACGGCGAGCTTGGCCTTGCCATACGCCGCCGGCTGGGCCGGGAATTGCGCGCGGCGGCATATAATCTTGCCCTGGTCCTGCCGGGATCGCTGAAGGCTGCTCTTGTTCCTTATTGGGCCGGCATTCCCCGACGGCGAGGCTATGGCGGCACGTTGCGCCGCCTGCTGTTGAACGAAGCCCGCCCTGAGGCTGTCTTGCCGCAGGTCGAAAGCTATCTGGCACTTGCCGATTGGGATCAGGCGGCACCCGAGCCTCGCCTCGTGCTTTCGCCGGGCATCGCCGATCTGGCGCTCGGCGCGCTTGGCCTGTCGCGACCCAAGGCGCCGCTGCTAGCGATTGCGCCCGGTGCCGAATACGGCCCGGCAAAGCGCTGGCCTGCCCGCCATTTTGCCGCTGTCGCGGAGGCCAAGCGAAAGGAAGGCTGGCAAGTCTGGCTCTTCGGCTCACCGGGCGACCGCGAGATCGCATCCACAATCGCTTGCGACCAAAACCTCGCGGGCCGCACCAGCCTGGACCAGGCGGTGGCGCTGATGAGCCTCGCCGACGCGGTGCTCAGCAACGATTCAGGCCTGATGCATGTGGCCGCCGCCCTGCAGCGGCCCCAGATCGCGCTGTTCGGACCCTCCGACCCGCTGCGCACCGGGCCGCGCAGCGCCAAGGCGCAGGTGCTGCGGCTTGGGCTCGATTGCAGCCCGTGCAACAAACGCGTCTGTCCGCTCAGCCATCACCGCTGCCTGGAAGACCTGTCGCCCGCAATGGTTCTTATGCAGCTGGCTGAATCGCGCCGCTGATCCGCTCAGAGATAGGGATCGGCCTTCTCGAGAAAGTTGGCGACATAGTCCTTCACGCCTTCTTCCAGCGAGGTCAGCGGCCGGTCATAACCCGCGGCCTTCAAGCGCTGCATGGGCGCCTCGGTCTTGCTTTGATAGGAGCCGCGCAGTTGCTCGGGCATGTCGAAATATTCCACTGATAGCGTCCGGCCGGGCAACGCCGCCATCAGCGCCTTGGCGACATCCAGAAAACTGCGGGCCTTGCCGCTGCCAACATTGAAAAGCCCGCTGGCCTTTGGATGATCCAGCAGCCAAAGGACGATATGCGCGCAGTCGCGTGAATAGACGAAGTCGCGAAGCTGCCCGCCATCGGCATAGTCGGGCCGATGCGATTTGAACAGACGCAGCTTGCCGGTGCTCTTCGCCTGGGCGTGAAGCTGCAACAGCACGCTGCGCATCGTACCCTTATGAAATTCGTTGGGGCCATAGACATTGAAGAACTTCAACCCGGCCCATTGCGAGGGTGCGGGTTCGCCTGCTGCCACCCGCCGCGCGATGCTGCGGTCGACGACATGTTTGCTCCAGGCATAGGGGTTGAGCGGCTTTAACCGCGCCAGGGCTTCCGGCCGCCCGTCATCCTCGAAGCCCGCCGACCCGTCGCCATAGGTTGCGGCCGAAGAGGCATAGATGAAGGGCTTGTCGATGGCCGTGCAGAAATCCCACAACGCCAGCGGGAAGCGCACATTGTTATCGGTCAGCAGATCGATATCGCGTTCGGTGGTGGCAGAGATGGCACCCATATGGACCACGGCCCGCAGCCGGTCATGGCGACGGGCAAGCCAGTCGAGGCATTGCGCGGGCGCCACGATCTCGGCGATCTCGTGGCGCGCGATATTGCGCCACTTGTCGGTGCTCCCGAAGGAATCGCAGACCACGACGCGTTCGCCGCGCGCGGCCAGTGCCGCCACGATATTGGAGCCGATGAACCCGGCACCGCCGGTGACCAGGATCATGAGAGTCCCTTCGCGCCGGCCCGCGCGATCGTGCCGGTGGTGCTGGGGCCGGGCAGCAACTCCGCCAGCATGACGCGCCCGCCGCCGGCCTTGACAAGATCGCCGCCCACCACCTGGTCGAGCCGGTAATCGGCGCCCTTCACCAGCACGTCGGGGCGGATGGCGCGGATCAGCTCGATGGGCGTGTCTTCGTCAAACAAAAGCACCAGATCGACCGCGGCCATGGAAGCCAGCACGATTCCCCGTGCCGTCTCGTTTTGCACCGGGCGATCGGCACCCTTGAGCCGTTTGATCGAGGCATCGCTGTTGAGACCGACGATCAGCCGGTCGGCTGCACCCCGCGCCTGGCTCAGCAACGAAACATGGCCCGGATGAATCAAATCGAAACAGCCATTGGTGAAGGCGACCCGCTCGCCCGCCCCGCGCCAGCGCAGGATGCGTTCGAGCGCCGTTTCCAGCGCCACGACTTTCGCTTCGCTTGCCAGCACGTCGCGGGCCTGGAGTGCCCCAAGCAGATCGGCAGGATGCACGACGGCGGTGCCCAGCTTGCCGGTGGCAATACCGGCTGCGGTATTGGCCAGACGCGCGGCCTGCGCCATGTCGGCGCCGACGGCGAGCGCTGCTGCCAGCACGGCAATCACCGTGTCGCCCGCACCCGATACGTCGAAAACTTCGCGCGCTTCTGCCGGCAGATGCAGTGGGGCGGTGTCGCCCGCAACCAGCGTCATGCCGCGCTCACCGCGCGTTGCCAGCACCGCGCCAACACCCGCCGCCTTCATCGCCTGGCGCGCGGCAGCGGCCGTGGCAGCATCGTCCTCGCCGGCAATGCCGGTAGCAGCGGCGAGTTCGCCGCGATTGGGAGTCAAAAGATCGGCCCCGGCATAGCGCTTCAGATCGCGGCTTTTGGGATCGACGATCAGGCGCTTGCCCGCGCCATGAATATGCGCAATCGCGCGCTGCAATACCTCGTCGCCCAGCACGCCCTTGGCATAGTCGGAGAGCAGCACAATATCGACGCTCGCTAACGCGGCCGCTAGCGCTGCCTGCAGGCCCGCCGCGGCGGCACCGGTCGCGGGCATGGCTGTCTCGCCGTCCACGCGCAGCAGCTGCTGGCGGCCGACCATAAAACGCGTCTTCACTGTGGTCGCGCGGTCAGGATCGACGATCAGCCGGCTGGCGATTCCGGGCTCGTCGGCGAGCATGGCCGACAGTTCACGCCCCGGCGCATCATCGCCCACCAGGCCCACCAGCACGACCTTGCCGCCAAGCGCTGCGATATTGCGGGCGACGTTGCCAGCCCCACCGGTCATGGCGCGCTGGCTATCCTGGCGCAGCACCGGGACGGGCGCCTCGGGCGACATGCGATCGACGCTGCCATAAACGTAGCGGTCGAGCATCACATCGCCCAGCACCAGAACGCGGGCACGCCCGAGACGTTCGACCAAGGCGTGATCGGCGCTCATACCAGGCCCAGTTCCTGTTCCAGCCCGGCACAGAGCATCTGGCCGATGGTGATATGCATCTCCTGGATGCGGTCGGCTTTCTTCGCCGGAACGAGGATCAGCGGATCGGCCAGGCCCGGCAAACGGCCGCCGTCGCCGCCGCCCAGTGCTGCCGCCACCAGCCCCAGACGCTTTGCTGTCTCCAGCGCCAGGATGACATTGGGACTGCGTCCCGATGTGGAGATACCCAGCGCGATATCGCCGGGCCGGCCCAGCGCCTCGACCTGGCGGGCA
>DASXQK010000201.1:0-16973 GCA_036493015.1 Dongiaceae bacterium
CCTATCGATGGCACTGCGATCCGGACGCGGCCGCCTCTGGCGCAACCCATAAGCGACATTGCCGGCGACATCGAGATGGGGAAACAGGGCGTAATGCTGGAACACCATATTCACCGGCCGGCGATAGGCGGGCACGCCGACAACGCTTGATTCCGCGATCAACACATCGCCGGCGGTGGGCTGCTCGAATCCGGCGATCAGCCGCAGCGAGGTGGTCTTGCCGCAGCCTGACGGGCCTAAAAAGGAATGGAACGAGCCGCGCGGAATCGCAAAGCTCACTTGGTCGACAGCCTTGACCTCGCCGTAATGCTTGGAGACGTCGATGAAGCGGATATCGATGCCCGAATTGGGACTAGCACTATCGGCGCGGATGGGGGTGTCGTTCTTGGGTGGGGGCATGGGCGGCGGATGCTAGCCCGGATCATCCCCAAGCGGCAACGCAACAGCGCCGGCAACGCGACGGGGCGGGCAAAGAGGACAGGCCGCCGAAAGAAAGCCGCCAAAAGCAAAACGCCCGGGCGTTGCCGCCCGGGCGCTTGCCGACGAAACCTGTCGCTTTCTAGCGGCGGCTGCCCATCAGACGCAGCAGCATGACGAAGAGGTTGATGAAGTCGAGGTAGAGCTGGAAGGCGCCGAGGATGGCCTTCTTGGTGGAGACGTCAGCCGCATCGCCGGCCGAATACATCTCCTTGATCTTCTGGGTATCCCAGGCGGTCAAGCCGACGAAGATCACGACGCCGATCAGCGAAATGGCGAAGTAGAGCGCGGCCGACTGCATGAACAGGTTCACGAGCATCGCCAGGATCAGGCCGAACAGCCCCATCACCATGAAGCTGCCCATGCTGGTGAGGTCTCGCTTCGTCGTATAGCCGTAGAGGCTCATGCCCGCGAAAGTGCCGGCGGTAATGAAGAAGACACGTGCCACCGAAGCGTGGGTATAGAGGACGAAGATATAGCTGAGCGAGAGACCCATGACCGCGGCAAAGGCCCAGTAGAGGATCTCCGCCGTCACGGCCCGCATCTGCTGGATGCGGAAGCCGAAGAGCATGGCAAAGCCGATAGGCGCAAAAATCACCACCCAGCGCAGCGGCGAATAGGTCACCGCGTTGAAGAGTTCGGTATGTTCGGAGACGAGCAGGGCGATCAGACCGGTGACCACCAGGCCGACGCTCATATAGTTGTAGACCTTGAGCATGTAGCGCCGCAGACCGACATCGATATCGGCCGCAGCAGCCGCACTCGGGCTCTGGGTCATGTATCTGTTGTCCAACGGGTTAGCCATGGTTTGGTCCGTTCTTCCAAAGGTTTCGTCAACTCGAACGCTATATTGGCTGAGAATAACGGCGAATCAAGGGCGTTCGCAGGCTGGCTAAAGCCCAGCCCGGTATGAGGAATTTGTAACCTTGCTGACGCTCACGTTGCTTTTTGTTGCGCGCCGTAACCAACGCCGCCATAAAACCCCGCCCGCCGCGCGGTAAGCCGCGGGGGGCAGAACAGGGATTTGATCTTCATGGGGCGCATTTTTTCCGGCGTTCAGCCGACCGGTAATCTGCATCTGGGCAATTATCTGGGCGCCATTCGCAACTGGGCGCGCCTGCAGCGCGACCATGACTGCATCTTCTGCATCGTCGATTTGCATGCGATCACGGTGTGGCAGGATCCGGCCCAGCTGCGCGCCCAGACCCGCGAGGTGACGGCGGCGTTCCTGGCGGCCGGCATCGATGCCCGCAAGCATATCGTCTTCAACCAGAGCCAGGTGGCGGCCCACGCCCAGCTCGCCTGGATCTTCAACTGCGTCGCCCGGCTCGGCTGGCTGAACCGCATGACCCAGTTCAAGGAGAAGTCGGGCAAGGACCGCGAGAATGCCTCGGTCGGACTCTATGTCTATCCAAGCCTGATGGCAGCCGACATCCTGGCCTATAAGGCGACCCATGTGCCGGTAGGCGAGGATCAGCGCCAGCATCTGGAGCTTGCCCGCGACATCGCCCAGAAGTTCAACAATGATTTCGCCGCGCCCGGTTTCTTTCCGCTGCCGGAGCCATTGATTTTCGGCGCCGCCGCGCGGGTGATGAGCCTTCGCGACGGCACCAAGAAGATGAGCAAGTCGGATGCTTCGGATTACAGCCGCATCAACATGACCGACGATGCCGATGCGGTCGCCCAGAAGATCCGCAAGGCCAGGACCGATCCGGCACCTCTGCCCGGCGAGGAGGCCCTGGCAGCCAACGGCAACTTCGCCGATGCGGCCGTGGCCGCGCGACCGGAAGCCTTCAACCTGCTCACGATCTATGCAGCCCTCAGCGACCGCGAGCCTGCCGAGGTCATCCGTGAATTCGCCGGCAAGGATTTCTCGCATTTCAAGAATGTGCTGACGGATCTGGCGGTCGCTACATTGGGCAAGATCGGAGCCGAGATGAAGCGGCTGATGGCCGATCCGGCGGAGATCGATGCCGTGCTGGCCGATGGCGCAGGCCGGGCGCGTGACATCTCCGCGCCGATCATGGCCGAAGTGGAGAAGATCGTCGGGTTCTTGCGGGTTTAGTTCTTGCCGCACACCCTCACCCCGTCCCTCTCCCGCCCTGCGGGAGAGGGAGTGCAACAGCTGCGCCTTTGCTTACCCTCGCCCGCGCCAGCGGGAGAGGGTGGGGCCCATCGCGAAGCGATGGGAGGGTGAGGGAGCGGTGCTTCATTACTCTGAAACACCGCTACGCTTGCCAAGCGGGCGGCGCTCGCCCACCCTGTCGTGAACATGTCGGACACACCCGATCCTTCAGAGCCGGGCTCAGCGCGGCCGGCCGATTCATTGTCCGGCACGTCATTGCCAAGCAGGCCGCTGCCCATTGACTCGTTGCCCGGTGAACCATTGCCCGGCGAACCGTTACCGATCGAACCGTTGCCTGGCGAACCGTTGCCCGGTGACGGCGTGCCGGCTGTGGATGGTGACTCGCCGCCACCCACAGAACCTCCACCGCCACCAATGGAACCGGCGCCGCGCAAGCGCCGGCGCTTCGGCTTTTGGCGGCTGCTCATCATCGTCGTGGTCGTGCTGCTGGTGCTTTACTACCCCGTAGGCATGATCTGGATCAGCAAGGTCGATGACGATCCAAATTATGATCCCGGCCCGGTGGATGAGGGCGCCAGCTATGCGGTGGCAACCGCGGCGGGGCTGATCGATCGCGAGGTGGATCAGAACGGCTGGCCCGCCAACGATCCCTTCTTCTATCCGGGAGCTGCTCTCGACAACATGCCGAACTTTCAGATCGGCATCATCCAGGCGCTCAGCCGCTTCGCGGTCGACATGACCGACCAAATCGGCCGCACCCGCGGATCGAGCCAGGCCGATCCCGATCTCGACAAGGCGGCGGGCCTGCTGAAGTACTCGCCGAGGGTCTGGATCTTCGACCCCTCCACCTCCTGGGCGCCGACGGCCTCGTCGGAAAGCCAGTACCGTGCCGCGCGCAAGGCGCTGCTGGCCTATAACGACAAGCTCGCCGGCAAACAGGCGGTGTTCGAACGGCGCGCCGACAATCTGCTCTCGACTCTCGACCGCTTCGCAGCCGACCTCGGCTCGGCTTCCGCCATCCTCGACACCCAGATCCGCGAGCATTCCGGCGATTTCGTCGATTTCCATGCCGATGACGTGTTCTACAACGCCAAGGGCAAGCTCTATGCCGATGCCATGCTGTTCAAGGCGCTGGGCAAGGACTTCGCCAAGGTCATCGACGAGAAGGACCTGAGGTCCGCCTGGGACCAGACGGCGGCCAGCCTGATGGAGGGCGCAACACTGCACCCCCTGGTGGTCATCAACGGCAAGCCCGATGGCCTCTTCCTGCCTAACCATTTGGCGGTGGAGGGCTTCTATCTGTTGCGTGCCCGCACCCAGCTGCGCGAAATCACCAACATCCTGGCGAAATAGGCGCAAATCCGCCGCTGCTGGGCTTTTCCCAAGGGATTCCGGCATGTTAGGTTGCCCGTAGCGTGACAGGCAGCCCGGCGTTTCGCGAGCCTTTGGGTCAAGAAAACCCAGGCAGAGCAAACCGCCGCCATAGCGATTCCGGCGGTCCGTCACGGCCGGTGAAGGGCCGCGGAACGCCCGATATGAACGCGATTTCCTGATGCAGATTTATTTGCCGATCGCCGAGCTATCGGTGAACATCTTCCTGCTGCTGGGGATCGGCGGCGGGGTCGGATTCCTGTCGGGTCTGTTCGGCGTGGGCGGCGGCTTTCTGATGACGCCGCTGCTGATCTTCATCGGCGTGCCGCCGGCCGTGGCCGTCGCCACGCAATCAAACCAGGTCGTCGCCTCGTCGGTCTCCGGCGTGCTGGCCCATTGGAGCCGCGACAATGTCGATTTCAAGATGGGCTTCGTGCTGCTGGCGGGCGGCGTACTGGGCTCGACGGTGGGCGTGGGCCTGTTCAGCCTGCTGAGTCATTTCGGCCAGGTCGATCTCGTCATCAGCCTGTTCTATGTCTTCTTCTTGGGCTTCATCGGCCTTCTGATGTTCTGGGAAAGCACGCGCACCATCCTGCGCACGCGCCGGCGCGGGCCTCAGCTCAAGAAACTGCACGAACATAACTGGGTCCACGGCCTGCCGCTGAAGATGCGCTTTCGCAAGTCGCGCCTCTATATCAGCGCGCTGATGCCGGCCGGCATCGGCTTTTTCGTGGGCATCCTTTCCGCCATCATGGGCGTGGGCGGCGCCTTCATCATGGTGCCGGCGATGATCTATCTGCTCGGCATGCCAACCAGCATCGTGGTCGGCACCTCGCTGTTCCAGATTATCTTCGTCGCCGCCAACGTCACCTTCCTGCAGGCGGTGCAGAACCAGACCGTCGATCTTACCCTGGCGCTGGCGTTGACCGTCGGCGGGGTGATCGGGGCGCAGATCGGCGGCCGGCTCGGCGCCAAGCTGCCGGGCGAGCAGCTGCGCGTGCTGCTGGCCGCCTTGATCCTGTTCGTTGCGATCCGCCTTGCCTGGGAATTGGGAACCCGCCCCGCCGAGCTTTATTCGGTGATGTGGCTGGCGCCGCCCGGATGAGTAAACCGTCGAACATGAGGCGCCATTTCCTCCTTTTACTGCTGCTCGCCTTTAGCGGCCTGGCCACGCCGGCGAAGGCGGCCGAGCCGCTGGTCGCCGATCTCTCCAATCATCTGATCGCGATCACCACCGGATTTACCGGCGCTCAGGTTCTGTTGTTCGGCGCCACCGACGGGCCCGGCGATGTGGTCGTCGTCGTGCGCGGTCCGACCGGCCGCGCCGTGGTGCGGCGCAAAGACCGGGTCTTCGGCATCTGGATCAACAGTGCGGGGCGCGATTTCGCGGAGGTGCCGAATTTCTACGCTGTTGCCTCCAGCCGGCCGCTCGAGCTGATGCTGGGGCAGGAGACCGCCCAGCATTACGGTATCGGCCTCGCCAATCTGAATATTCGTCCGGTCTCGGAAACGTCCGCTGCATCAACGGACATGCTGCAGGCGCTGACCCGCATCAAGATCGATGAATTGCTGTATCAGCCCAGCGCCGGCAAGGTGATATTCCTGGGCGACCGGTTGTTCCGTGTCGATTTCCATTTTCCCGCCAATGTGCCGACGGGCAGTTACCTGGTGGAAGTCCTGCTGATCCGCGACGGCCAGATTGCCAGCGCGCAAACGACGCCGCTGGTAGTTTCCAAAATCGGGGTCGGTGCCGATATATTCGAATTCGCCCATCGCCATGCCGCTGCCTACGGCATCATCTCGATCATCATTGCCCTGCTGGCGGGCTGGGCCGCCCATCTCGCCTTCCGCAGGACCTAAGGAAAATTGCCATGAGCGACGAAGCCGCCGCATCCGCCACGCCCGAACCGGCCGATCCGCCGAAGCCCTCGGGCCGCATTTTCCTTGTCGTCATCGACAATTCGCCCGAGCTGCGCGTGGCCATGCGCTATGCCTGCCGGCGCGCCCATCGCACCGGCGGGCGCGTGGCCCTGCTGCATGTCGTGGATACGGAGGATTTCAAGCAATTCCTCGGCGTCTCCGAACTGATGCGCGAGGAGAGCCGCAAGGAAGCCGAAGCGCTGGTGCAGAAGACGGCGAGCGAGGTGCAGAAGGAATCCGGCGCCATGCCGGTTCTCTTTCTGCGCGAAGGCAACCGGCGCGACGAATTGCTGAAGCTGATCGCCGAAGAGCCGACGATCTCGATCCTGGTGCTGGGCGCCTCGACCAACCCCAAGGGACCGGGCCCGCTGGTCTCGGCACTCACCGGCAAGTTCGTCAGCCGGTTGCGGATTCCCGTCACCATCGTGCCGGGCAATCTCTCGGATGCGGATATCGAGAGTTTGGCTTAGGGCCAATTAGCCTCCTCTCCGCCCATTCTTCATGGGGGAGAGGATCGAGGCGAGGGGGGAGGGTACGTTCGCACTTGGCCGAACCCCTTCACCCCAACCCTCTCCCGCAAGCAGGAGAGGGAGTCGGCATCAACCCTTTGCAATCCTGGTTATCGCCGAATCCGGCAGGCCGAAGACTTCCTGCGCTTCGCTCAACCCCCGCATGGCGTGAAGGCCCAGCGATACCAGCTCCGAGCCGCAGGGCGAGGCAAAGCGCGCCGAGGCCAGCAGCTGGCGCTTCATCGGCCGGCAGAGCCCGGCGATCCGTGCCGTCAGATTGACCGCCGGTCCGATGACGGTGAAATCGAGCCGGTCGGGTGCGCCGATATTGCCGTACATGACCGAGCCGGTGTGCAGCGCCAGGCCCAGATTGATTTCGATGTCGCCGCGCGCGCGCCGTTCGGCATTTGCCTTGGCCAGGCGCGTCAGCGCTTCTTCGGCGGCGGTGAGCGCCGTGCGGCAGGCGCGATCCCGGTCGAGATCGTCCTGGATGGGAAAGATCGCCAGCATGGCGTCGCCGATGAATTTCAACACTTCGCCGCCATGATCGGCGACCGGCCCCGCCATGATTTCGAAGTAATCGTCCAGCAGGCGAATGACGTCGGCGCTTGGCAGTGTCTCGCTCAGCATGGTGAAGTCGCGCAGATCGCAGAGCCAGATGGCGGCGGCGATCACCTCGCCTTCGCCGCGCCGGATCGTTCCGGCCAGCACCCGCGATCCCGCCTGGTGTCCGAGATAGATCGAAAGCAGCCCCTTTAGCATGCCGCGCAGCGAGCGCGTCTCCATACAGGCGGCCAGTGCCGGCAACAGCGCCACGATTTCGGCGATATGCGCATCACTGAAGCCAGCGGGGTCGCTGGTCGCCCAACTCACTGCCTGGCGCCGTCCGCTCGCCTGCTCCAGCGGGGTAACGAGATAATCGGTGAAACCCTCGGCCCGCAGCTCCGGCAGGATAGGAAAGTCGTCAACGGCCGGCGGTTCGGTAAGACGCCGGCGCACGATCTCGGCCGTGGTGTAGACCTGATAGAGCGGGCTCTTCTCATAGGCCCCCGATTCGGTGACGTCGTAGCGGTAGAGCGTCTCTTCCGCGCCGATGCCGCGCCGCCAGAGCAGGCGCACGCCGGCAAGCTGCGGATGCAGCAGGCGGCTATGCAGCCCAACGCGTTCCAGCGGCAGCCCGCGCGAGACCAGCAATTCGCAAAGGCCGCCCAGCAACTCGTCGGCGTTGCCGGCAAGCCGCCCCACCTGAAGCAGCCAGTCGGCCGGAGCCAGCGCCGAAGGCGGGCCGGCAGATTGAATGACCATGTTCATGGGATCGCGATCATCGGAGCGCGAGAGGAGTCGGTCAAGTCACCTGCGGGGGCTAAGCCCTGCAAAGACCAGAGTATTTTTGGGGTTGAAGCAGGGCAGGGCTTGACCCATGTTGGAGGGAGTTCCGCCCAAGGCGATCCACAAGGGCGATCCACCGGAGATTTCGCCATGTTCATCGAAACCGAACAGACCCCAAACCCGGCCACGCTGAAATTCCTGCCTGGCCGCAACGTCATGGGTGCGGGCACGGCGGACTTCACCAGCGCAGAAGCGGCCGAACGCTCGCCGCTCGCCCAGCGTCTGTTCCAGGTCGAGGGCGTCACCGGCGTGTTCCTGGGCTCGGACTTCGTCACGGTGAGCAAGGCGGATGGCAAGACCTGGCAGGTACTGAAACCCGCCATCCTCGGCGTCATCATGGAGCATTTCGCCGCCAACCGGCCGGCGATCCTTGAGGGCACCGCCGCATCCGGCGCGGCACCTGAGTCAGGCGAGGAGAGCGAGATCGTGACGCAAATCAAGGATCTTCTGGAGACCAGGGTTCGTCCGGCAGTAGCTCAGGACGGCGGCGACATCATCTTCCAGCGCTATGAAGACGGCGTCGTCTATCTGCATCTCCAGGGTTCCTGCGCCGGCTGCCCGAGTTCCACGGCCACCCTGAAGATGGGCATCGAGAACATGCTGAAGCATTACGTGCCCGAAATCGTCGAGGTCCGGGCGGTCGCCTGACGCTAGCTCGCTTCACGCCAGGCCTTCGGGGCCGCTCTACATCAGGCCTTCTGGTCCCCCTTACATCAGCCCTTCGGGCAAGGCCGAGTTGCTGAACAGCGGATATGTCCGGCTGTTGAACAGCTGATAGTGCCACCATTCGTTCCGATAGAAGTCCCAGCCCGCCGCGGTCATGATGCCGAGCAGGGTGTAGCGGTTCGCCTGCGCGGTGGCGGAGACATCGAGGTTCGCATGATGGGAGAGCGGCGTGAATGCATCGAAACCGGTGCCCATGTCGAGCTCGCGGCCGTCGCGGTCGAGCAGCGTGAGGTCGACGGCCACGCCGCGCGAATGGGGAGATCCTCGCCGCGGATCGGCCAGGAATTCCGGATCGGGCGTATGATTCCACATGATCCATTGCGCCTCCGTCGGCCGATAGGCATCGAAGATGCGCAGGCGATAGCCTTGGGCGCGCGCCAGCAGGATCGCACGATCGAGGGCGGCAATTGCATCGGCATGCAGATAGGCGCGCCCATAACGGTAGATCGGCTTGCCGGTGATGTTGTTGGCCGTCGCGTAGGCGAGCTGGATATCGACGTCACGCCCGGCGGCGGCGAGGGGCAGCAGGCTCATGCGGACTCCTGAGAATCGTGCTTCCTCGTATCATGGCCGCGGTGAAAGGACCAAGCCGTGAGCGCGTCCGTTAGCGTCCCGCCGCGCTCACCCATCGATGGCCCGATCCTGGCCTTCGACGCCTCGGCCGCCGCCTGTTCGGTCGCCATCCGCGCCAATGGCGACAGCGTCGCCTGGCGCGACGCGCCCATGGCACGCGGGCATGCGGAAACCTTGATGCCGCTGGTGATGGCAACCATGGCCGAAGCAGGCCTCGCCTTCGATGCGCTTGCCAGGATTGCGGTCGGCGTCGGGCCTGGAAGCTTCACCGGGATCCGCATCGCGCTTGCCGCGGCGCGCGGCATCGGCCTTGCGGCCAGCCGGCCGGTGGTGGGCATCGACAGCTTCAGCGCCATGGCGGCAGCGATCGCGCCATCGATATTGGCGGGGCGTTCGCTGCTGGTCATTGTCGATTCAAAACGCGCGGAATTATTTGGCCAGTACTTCGATGCAAATCATTGTCCGCTGGGTGATCCCCTTATGCTGCCGCCCGCAACCATGTTGCAACATCGCCCCGCTGGCGCACTGCTGATTGCAGGCGACGCCGCAGGGCAGTTCCCGCCGGGTCTGGATATCATCCGCGCGGAAGCAGCCGGCCGCCCCGATGCCCGCGACATCGCGCGCCTGGCAGAGCAGGGCTGCGGTTTACTTGAGCCGCGCCCGCTTTACTTGCGGGCGGCGGACGTAACGCTGCCGGCAGCGCGCAGCAAAACTGCGCCATGAACCCGGCGAGTTTTCGCATTCATGCGTTGGTCCCAACCGAGCTCGACGCCTTCGCCCGACTTCACGGCGAATGTTTTGTCGAGGCCTGGGACGCCGATGCCTTGGCCACGCTGATGGCCATGCCGGGCGCATTCGCCTTGCTGGCGCGCGACGAAGACAGCGGCGCATTGCTGGGTTTTGTCATGATCCGCGGTGTGGGCGATGAGGCCGAGATTGTAACGCTGGGCGTTGATCCGCGCCGGCGCCGGCGCGGTCTTGGCCGCGCACTCCTGGCGGCGGGACTGAACGAAGCCGCAACGCTCGGCTCGGCGCGCCTGTTCCTGGAAGTCGCGGCCGACAATTCCGCAGCACTCGCGCTCTATCGTGCCGCCGGCTTCACCGAGATTGGCCGGCGCGCCAATTATTATCACAGGCCGGATGGCAGAATGACGGCACTCGTCATGGCGCGCGCAGTCGCGATGGCCGATACGATTGAGGGTGGTGCAGCTCGCCAAATCAAAAATTAATCGTAGCGCCAGTATTCATTACGAAGTTCTTGCACTATATCCTTGTAAGACGACTTGCCCCTTCTATAATCCGCGCCGTTTCTCGTTAAACGAAGGATTGGACAGTAAAATGAGCGACGTCGCGAAGCCGACCGAACTGCTGCCGCTGGTCACCGATATTGTGGCCGCGCATTTGTCGAACAATAACGTCCCGTCGGCTGAATTGCCGCAGTTGATCCGCGAGATCTATCACGCGCTGGCCATGGCCAGCACGGGCGGGCCGGCGCCGGCCGCGCGTCCGGAACCTGCCGTCTCGGTCAAGAAATCGGTGACGCCCGATTACATCGTCTGCCTGGAAGACGGCAAAAAGCTGAAAATGCTGAAGCGTCATCTGCGGACCTCTTACGACATGTCGCCGGAGCAATATCGCGACCGCTGGAACCTGCCGGCGGATTATCCGATGGTGGCGCCGAATTATGCCAAGCAGCGCAGTAAGTTGGCCAAGGCCATTGGCCTCGGGACGCGGCCCCGTCGGCGCCGGTAGTACGGCGGCGGTAATACGGGCGGCAGCAAGCGTAGGGTCGCCGGGTCTATCCCGCATACGAATCGGCGGCCTGGCCTAGCGGGCGGGGCCAAGTGGCCAGCACGGCGGGCGGCCCTGCCTCATAAGTGGTAGGGACGAGGCGTTTCGCCTATAATTTCTGCTTCCGGTGCCGGGTTTGCGCCCGGTAGCGTCATGCTGATCGTTCGGATGGGCATGGGCCGCTATGATCGGGAAACAAGGCGGGCCGCTTTACGGGTGGCCGGCTCATGCACTAGGAACAGTTGGATGCCGTCGCGGCTCGAACAGCTTTGCCAGGACAAGGGGCTGAGGATGACGGAGCAGCGCCGCATCATTGCGCGCGTGCTGTCGGATTCCGATGATCATCCCGATGTCGAGCTGGTGCATCGCCGGGCCACGGCCATCGATCCGCGCATCTCCATCGCCACCGTCTATCGCACGGTGCGCCTGTTCGAGGAAGCCAGCATCCTGAAGCGCCATGATTTCGGCGAAGGGCGCGCGCGCTACGAGGAGACCTCGGAGACGCATCACGACCATCTGATCGATGTGCAGAGCGGCCGGGTCATCGAATTCCAGAACGAGGAGATCGAGGCCCTCCAGCGCAAGGTAGCGGAGAAGCTGGGTTACCGGCTTGTCGGCCATCGCCTGGAACTTTATGCGGTGGTGGACGGTGTCAAGCGTACGGCGGGCGGGGGCAAGCGTTGATGGGCCTGCCGGATGTGACCCGCGACAAGCCGGTCGAAATCCGCGTCGGCGACATCGAGCTTCGCCTTGCCGAGAGCGAGGCCGAGATACGGGCCGCCCAGGCGCTGCGCTACCGCATCTTCTACGAGGAGATGGCGGCCAAGCCGACGCCGGAAATGTTGCGCCACCGCCGTGATTTCGACAGCTTCGATGAATACTGCGATCACCTGTTGATGATCGATCACGCCATTGCTCCCGGTGCGGCGGGCGTGGTGGGAACCTATCGTCTGCTGCGCCGCTCCGCAGCCGAACGGCGCGGCCAGTTCTACTCCATCGACGAATACGACATCTCGAAGCTGTTGGCCTTTCCTGGCGAGATCCTGGAGCTGGGCCGCTCCTGCATCGCCGCCGATCACCGCCAGCGCACGATCATGCAGCTGATGTGGCGCGCCATTGCCGACTACATAGCCTATCACGATATCGGCCTGATGTTCGGCTGTGCCAGTTTCCCCGGTGTCGACCCGGCGCAGCATGCGCGGGCTTTTTCGTATCTCTATCACCAGCATCTGGCGCCGGTGAATTTGCGCCCCCGCGCACTGCCCGGGCGCTATGTCGATATGAACATGATGGCATTCGATAAAGTGAATGCGCGCACGGCACTGAACAAGCTGCCGCCACTGATCAAGGGCTATTTGCGCTTGGGCGGTTTCGTGGGCGATGGTGCCGTCATCGATCCGCAGTTCAACACGATCGATGTCAGCATCGTGGTCGCCAGCGAACGGGTCACGGGCAAATATCGTCGCCACTTTACCCGGATCGAAGGCGGCAAGGCCAAATCGTGAGCGAGCCGAATATCCTGGGCGAAGAGACGCTGTCCGAGCGTCCGCTCACCGGCGAGGCCGCGGCGCGCGAAGCCGGGCGTTGGCACCGGCGCGGTTTCAAGGCCGACACGTCGGATCTCAGCCTGCATTCGCCGATCCGCGCCACGCTGTTGCTCCTCTGCTATCTGCTGCTGACCCTGATCCTGATTCCGGTGCAGATGATTCTGTTGAAGCTGCACGCCCGCTGGGCCGCCAGGCTGCCGATGATCTATCACCGCTGCGTATGCTGGCTGTTCGGTCTGGAGATCGTGGTGCGCGGCAAGCCGGAAACCGCACGGCCGACCTTGTTCGTCGGCAATCACACGTCCTACATCGATATTGAGGTGCTTTCGGCACTCATCCCGGTCTCCTTCATCGCCAAGGCGGAGGTCTCACGCTGGCCGTTGTTCGGCACGCTGGCCCGATTGCAGCGCACCGTCTTCGTCGACCGCCGGCCGCAAAGCACCGGCGGTCAGCGCGACGAGATCGCCAGCCGCCTGGCTGGCGGCGATAATTTGATCCTGTTTCCCGAGGGCACTAGCGATGACGGCAACCGCATCCTGCCGTTCTATAGCGCGCTGCTGGGCGTGGCGGAGCGCCGGTTGCCCGATGGGCGTCCAGTGCCCGTCCAGCCGGTTTCGATCGGCTATAGCGAATTGAACGGCTTTCCCATCGGACGTTCGCTGCGGCCGCTGCTGGCCTGGTATGGAGATATGGAACTGGCACCCCATCTGTGGTGCTTCGCCGGTTTGGGGCGGGTCAAGATCGTGGTCGAGTTTCACCGAACCGTCACGATCGACCAGTTCGCCTCGCGCAAGGCGCTTACCGAATACTGCCGCCAGGCGATCGCACGCGGCATGGCCGATGCGATCTCCGGACGCTGGCACGACGGCCAAGGCGTGGAACGCCAGCCGGACGCGGCCGAGGCGAAGGGAATGGCCAATCTTCCCGGAAAACCCGCTTGAAGAAGCCGGTTTTCGCATGCTGCCCGAATCCTGCCCGCAGTCATGAAGCCGCTACAAACCCTGCGCGCGGAATGCTAGAATCAGCCCATGTGCCGGATCGCCTCGCAACGCCAGGATCGCACTTGGTGCCCGTAATCGTGCAGCGCCCCCCAGAGCCTGCCGGCGGATAGATTTGGCGAAAAAACTCTTCATCAAGACCTATGGCTGCCAGATGAACGTCTACGACTCCGCCCGGATGGCGGATGTCCTGGCGCCTTTGGGCTATGGGGCGAGCGATACGCCGGAGGCGGCGGATATGGTGATCCTCAATACCTGCCATATCCGCGAAAAAGCGGCGGAAAAACTTTTCTCCGAACTGGGCCGCCTGAAAGTCACAAAACAGCAACGCGCGGACGATGGCCGCAAGACCATCATCGCCGTGGCCGGCTGCGTGGCCCAGGCCGAGGGTGCCGAGATCCTGCGCCGTGCCCCCCATGTCGATATCGTGCTGGGGCCGCAAACCTATCACCGCCTGCCGGAAATGGTGGCGCGGGCGGCACGCGGCGCCGGGACGCAACTCGATACCGACTTTCCCAGCGAATCGAAATTCGATTTCCTGCCAGAGGCGAAATCGCCCGGTGGCGTCAGCGCTTTCCTCAGTGTCCAGGAAGGCTGCGACAAATTCTGCACCTTCTGCGTCGTTCCCTATACCCGCGGGGCTGAGGTTTCGCGTCCTGTAACTGCCGTACTGGTGGAAGCGGAAGGCCTGGTTGCCCGCGGCGCACGCGAGATCACGCTGCTGGGCCAGAACGTCAACGCCTATCACGGCAAGGGTCCGGATGGCGGCATTTGGGCGCTTGGTGCACTGATCCGCCGCCTGGCCCTGATCCCCGATCTGCTGCGCATCCGCTATACCACCTCGCATCCCGCCGATATGGACGAGGCGCTGATCGAAGCCCATGGCGAAGAAGCCAAACTGATGCCCCATCTGCATCTGCCGGTGCAGTCGGGCTCGGATATGATCTTGGCTGCCATGAACCGGCGCCATCGCGCGGCCGATTATCGGCGCATCGTCGAAAAGCTGCGCCGGGCGCGTCCCGATCTGGCGCTGACCTCGGATTTCATCGTCGGCTTCCCCGGCGAGAGCGAGCAGGATTTCCAGGCGACCCTGGATCTGATCGGCGAGATCGGCTTTGCCGCGGCTTATTCCTTCAAATACAGCCCGCGCCCCGGAACGCCCGCGGCCGTGATGGCGGAACAGGTTTCCGAGACGCTGAAAAGCGAGCGCCTGGCGCGGCTTCAGGCGCTCGTTGCCGGCCAAACCCGCGACTTCAACCAGGCCTGTATCGGCCGCCGCCTGCCGGTGCTGTTCGAGCGCCGCGGCCGCCACGAAGGCCAGCTTGTCGGGAGAAGCCCCTGGCTGCAGGGCGTGCATCTTTCGGGTCCCGAAGCGCTGATCGGGACGATCGGCGAGGTTGTGATCGAAGCCTGCCACACCAACAGCCTCGTTGGGCGGCTGGTTGATTCTGCCGGCCGCTCACACCTATATGACAAAGCGGTTTCTTCCGCTTCCCACGAGGCATCCATGGAGCGTGCAAGCGCGTGAATACGCTACCCGCCCTCGGCGTCGCACCCCCGCTATTCCTGCAATTCGACGATAACCGGCTGCTGCCCATGCTCTATGGCGAGCATGACCGCCACCTCGCCCGGATCGAACAGGGGTTGGGTGTCTCGCTGGTCTCGCGCGGCAATCAGATCGGTATCTCGGGCAATCCCGAAGCGGTCGATCACGCCCGCCAGGTATTGAGCCAGCTCTATCAGCGCCTGAAACGCGGCCTCAACGTCGATCAGGCGGAAATCGATGCGGCGGTGCGCCGCGCGCAGACGCCTCCCGCCAGTGAACCCGGCCTGTTCGACGGTGATGCGAACGCCATTCGCACCCAGCGCCGCCACATCACGCCGCGTACGCCCATGCAGGCGCAATACATGCGCGCACTCCAGGAAAACGAACTTGCCTTCGGCATCGGTCCGGCTGGCACCGGCAAGACCTATCTGGCCGTAGCCGTGGCCGTGGCGCTGCTGACCAAGGGCGAGATCGATCGCATCGTGCTGTCGCGGCCCGCGGTGGAAGCGGGCGAACGGCTGGGGTTCCTTCCCGGCGATCTGCGCGAAAAAGTCGATCCCTATCTGCGGCCGCTCTATGACGCGCTGCATGACATGATGCCGGCTGACCAGGTGATGCGCCGCATGACCAGCGGCGAGATCGAGATCGCGCCGCTTGCCTTCATGCGCGGGCGCACGCTGAGCCACAGTTTCGTCATCCTCGATGAAGCGCAGAACACTACCCCGGTGCAGATGAAGATGTTCCTGACCCGGCTCGGCGAAAAAAGCCGCATGGCGGTGACGGGCGATCTCTCGCAGGTCGATCTTCCGACGGGCCAGCGCTCCGGCCTGCAGGATGCCGTGGATACGCTGAGCGACGTCGAGGGCCTCAGCATCATCCGCTTCACCGATTCCGACATCGTGCGGCACCCGCTGGTGGGCCGCATCGTGCGCGCCTATGAGGCGCGCGATGCCAAGGCAAAGAAAGAAAGCTGAGCGGCGGCGTGGCCACCCGACTGGTCTTGCGTATCGAGGCACCGGCCTGGCGCCGTCGGTTGCCGGCCGCCGAGGCGATTGCGCGGCGGGCCGGCCGCGCGGCGCTGGCTGCGGCGAAGCCGCTTCGACCCAGCGCGGCGAAGCGCAGCTCGGCCGATGGCGAGCTTTGCATCGTGCTGGCCAATGACCGGCTGCAGCGCAGCCTGAACCATACCTTCCGCGGGGCCGACAAATCGACCAATGTGCTATCGTTCGAGGATGGAGAGAGCGGCCCCGGCGATGTGGTGCTGGCGCTGGAAACCATCGCCCGCGAGGCGAAGGCCCAGGGCAAGAGCCTGGCCGATCACCTGACGCATCTGGTGGTGCATGGCGTGCTGCATCTGATGGGCTATGACCATGAAAAGGAAAACGCAGCGCGGCGCATGGAACGGCTCGAGGTAAAGATCCTGGCCGGCCTTGCCATTACCGATCCTTATCGGATGCCGCCGGTAAAACGGACGCGACGGGCATGAGCGAAACCGACAATGACGATAGCGGCCCGGCCGGGCGCTTGCGCAACTGGCTCAAGCTGAAGCGCAAGGACCGCAAGCGCGAGGAAGCGCTGCGCGACGTCATCGAGGAGATCATCGAGGAAGCCGGCGCCGAGGGCGAGGCGCCGAAGAACGAAGAGCCGATGACCGCGGGCGAGCGCGGCCTGCTGCTCAACATCATCCGCCTGCGCGACCTGACCGCCCGCGATGTGAAGGTGCCGCGCGCGGACATCATCGCAGTTGCCGAGAACATCGGTTTCGACGAGCTGCTGGCGGAGTTGAACGCCCATGGGCATTCGCGCCTGCCCGTCTATCGCGAATCCCTCGACGATGTGATCGGCTTCATCCATATCAAGGATCTGATCGCCGCCCGGCTGGGTGGGCGGCCCTTCGACCTGAAATCGATTCTGCGCCAGGTGCTGTTTGTCGCGCCTTCCATGCGCGTGCTCGACCTGCTGCTGCAGATGCGGCTTTCGCGCCAGCATCTGGCGCTGGTGATCGACGAGTTCGGCGGCACCGACGGGCTGGTCACCATC
>DASXQK010000202.1:0-6566 GCA_036493015.1 Dongiaceae bacterium
TGGCGGGGCTGGAGGAGGAGCGGCGCCTCGCCTATGTCGGCATCACCCGGGCGCGTCGGCATCTCGAGATTTCCTTCGCCGCCAACCGCCAGGTCCATGGCCAGTGGCAGAGTTCTATCCCCTCGCGTTTCGTCGGCGAACTGCCGCGCGACCATGTGCAGGAGGATAGCGTCACGGGGCTGCAGACTGTTTCCGAGCCGGCGGTCAGCGTCGTCAGCGGCGCCTTTGGCGGCGGCTACGGCAACAACAGCTGGGAGTATGGACGCCGGCGCCTGGCGCCGCAGATCGAAGGCGAGGTGCGGCGTGTCTCCAGCGACGCCAGCTTCGCGCCGGGCACGCGGATTTTCCACCGCAAATTCGGCTATGGCAGCGTACGCGCCGCCGAGGGCGAGAAACTCGACATCGATTTCGACAAGGCCGGCGTCAAGAAAGTCATCGCCAGTTTTGTCGTTCCGGCGGATAAGGCGTCATGAAAACCCTGTGGACCGTCAGGCTGCGGACGACGGCAGGCGATGCCGCGGCGGCGGAATCAGCACTCGAGCCGTTTGCCATCGCCCTCTCGCGCTACGAGATCGAGGGCGGCCGGCGCTGGGAGGTGGAGGCGCTGATCGATGGCCAGCCCAAACGCGCCGCCATCCGCAAGGCGCTGGCAGAATGGGCCAAGCCCGACTTCGCCCGCCTGCCGTCGCGCGATTGGGTGGCGCAAAGCCGCCGGGCGCTGCCGGCCATTACCGCCGGCCGCTTTTATTTGCGCGGCGCCCATGTGAAGGGGGCAACACCGCGAGGCAAGATCGCGCTCCAGGTCGATGCCGGTGCTGCCTTCGGCACCGGGCGGCATGAGACGACGCGCGGTTGCCTGCTGGCGCTGGATCGTCTCGCGCGCCGGCGGCGCTTCAAGCATCCGCTCGATCTTGGCTGCGGCAGCGGCGTGCTGGCGCTGGCCGCGGCCAGTCTGTGGCCCGTCAAAGTGCTGGCCGCCGACAACGATCCCGATGCGGTGCGCGTGGCGCGCGAGAACGCGGTCATCAACGGTCTCGATCGGCGCTTGAGCGTCGTCAAGAGCAGCGGCTATGGCGCGGGGGCGATCCGCCGGGCCGCCCCCTTCGATCTGATCATGGCCAATATCCTGGCGCGGCCGCTCTATCGCATGGCGGGTTCGCTCGCGCGGCACCTCGCCCCCGGCGGCAGTGCGGTGCTGTCGGGCATTCTTGCGAGCCAGGAACAGCTGGTGCTGCACGCTCAACTGCAGCACGGGCTTGAACTCGATTTCCGCCTGCGCCTGGGCGATTGGTCGGTACTGGTGCTGCGCCAGCCCAGAGCAAGAAAGCCTAGAGGACGGCGCGGATAGCCTCGGCGAGATCGCGCTTGCGATAGGGCTTGGGCAGCAAGGTCACGCCGGATTCAAGCCGGCCCTGATAGATCAGCGCCTCCTTGGTATAGCCAGAGGCGAAGAGAACCTTGAGGCCCGGCCGCAATTCCTCCGCCGCCTTGGCGACGTCGGCGCCGTTCATGCCGTCGGGCAGAACCACATCGGTGAAGAGCAGGTCGATGGGCTCGTCGGATGAGAGAATGCCCAGTGCCTCCACACCGTTATTCGCTTCCAGCACCTGGTAGCCGAGATCGGTCAGGAAGGCGCGGGCGACCGCCATGACGGGCGCCTCATCCTCCACCAGCAGCACCGTTTCCTTGTTGCCGCGGGCAACCGGCGCCAGCGCAGCCTCGGCCCGCGCATTGGCCTCATCGGAGGCGCGGCGCAGATAGAGTCTGATCGTGGTCCCGTTGCCTTCTTCGCTGTAGATCGCCACATGGCCGCCGGATTGCTTGATGAAACCATAGACCACGCTGAGGCCGAGCCCCGTGCCCTTGCCTACGGGCTTGGTGGTGAAGAAGGGCTCGAAGGCGCGCTTGGCGATGTCGGCGGGCATGCCGGTCCCGGTGTCGGTGACCGAGATCAGCACATATTCGCCGGGGCTGACATCGGCGAAGCGTCCGGCATGGCTTTCGTCGAAGATTTCGTTGCTGGTTTCCAGCGTCAGCGAGCCGCCTTTCGGCATGGCATCGCGCGCGTTGGTACCGAGGCTCACCAGGCTCGTCTGCAGCAGGCCCTGATCGATCACGGTCTGCCACAGATCCTTGCCCGGCACGAAGCGGACCGTCACCGATTCGCCCAGCAGGCGCTGCAGCATCTTCATGGTGTCGGCCATGAAGGTGTTCACATCGGTCAGCTTCGGGGCCAGCGGCTGCTTGCGCGAAAAAGCCAGCAGGTGACGGATTAGCTCGGCGCCGCGCTCAACGGCAAGGTAGGCGGTGTGGGCGAATTTCACGACGGGGTCTTTTTTTCCGCCTCGCCCCTGCATCTCGATCAGCTCAAGATTGCCGCCGATGATCATCAGCAGATTGTTCAGCTCGTGGGCCATGCCGCCCGATAGCTCGCCCACGGTGGTCAGGCGCTGGGCCTGGGCCAGGACAGCGTCTTTCTTGCGCTGCTCGGTGACGTCGCGATAGATCCAGGCAACCGTGGCATAGGGCAGCTTGCCGGGTGCCACCCGTGCCGCATGGCGCATGAAGATGCGCCCGTCCTTGAGGACGATATCGGCGAAGGCCGTTTGCGGCGGCTGGCGCTGGTCATAGGCGCGCAGGATCTCGGCGATGAAGGTGTGGCGGTCAACGACCTGTCTGGTATAGGCGCTGAGCGAGGGATCGGCATCGCTAGCCGCCAGCCGCCGCTCATCGACATAATCCCGCGACAGGTCCCACATCTCCATCAGCCTCTTGTTCCAGAAGAGGTAGTGGCCATCGGCATCGGTGACCAGGATACCGTCGGGTGAGGCTTCCGATGTGGCTTCCAGCAGCGTGCGGAATTCGTCGCGCTTTCGCTCGGCGGCGCGCTGTTCGGTGATGTCCTCGCCGGAACTGATGGCGCCGACGACGCGGCCATCATCGTCGCGCAGAAGACTGTCGTGCCATGTCACCAGCCGCACTTCGCCGCTGCTGGTCTTGACCGTCATGTCGATATCCTGGGCGGCGTGGCCGTCGCCCGCCAGAAAGGCGGCGTAGCTTGCCCGTTGCTGCTCGCGTTCCTCGTCGGGTGAGAAGGAATCGAACCAATTGCGGCCCAGGGCCTCGCGCTCGCTGACGCCAAGGATCTCGCACCCCTTGCGGTTCAGCAGCGTTACCCGGTGATCGGCATCAAGTACTACGATGATGACTCCGGCGATATCGAGATAGCGCTGAGCGCGCTCTCGGGCCTGGCGCAGCGCCAGCTCGTTCTGCTTGCGTGAGGTCGTATCCAGGTCGATCCCAAGCAGGCGCGACGGGCGCCCCAGATTGTCGAAGGCCATGGCGCGAAACCGGCTGAGGATCCAGCGCCACGAGCCGTCCGCCGCGCGGATCCGGAATTCGAATTCATGGCTGCTGCGGTCACTGGGCAGCAGGGTCTGGTTGTGGCCCAGCCCTTCGACATCGTCGGGATGGAGCAGGGAAAGCCAGCCCTCGCGGCCGACCGGCGCCTCGGCCGGGGAATAGCCCAGCATGGAGAAGTAATTGGCGCTGAGGCTGTGGGCGGCGCTGGTCAGATCGAGTTCCCAATAGGCGGCCTTGGCTGTCTGCAGGGCAAGGTCGAGACGTTCCTGATTGGCTTGGAGTGCCGCCTCGGCGCGTTTCTGGCCGGTGATGTCCTGCACGGTCCCGACCATCTTCAGCGGCGTCTTGCCGTCGGCCGCGAGGATCACCTCCGAGCGTTCATGGACCACGATCTCGCTGCCATCCGGCCGGATGATCCGGTGTTCGATGCTATAGGGCATGCCGGTCGCGAGCGTATGTGCCTCCACCGCCCTGACCCGGTCGCGGTCGTCGGGATGGACCGATTCGAAGAAGAGCTCGTTGGAGGCCGGAACTTCGCCAGGCTCGTAACCGAAGATGCGGAAGGTCTCGTCCGACCAGGTCAGCCGGTGGCTGCCGGCCAAATCCATTTCCCAGCTTCCCAGCCGCGCGACATGCTGGGCAGCAGCCAGGCTCGCCTGGCTTTCCCGCAGGGCGTGGTCGCGCTCGACCAGCTCGCTGACATCGGAGCGCATGACGACGATACTGCCATCGGCCAGGCGGTAGTCGCGGGCCTGTGCCCAACCCCCATCGCCGATCTGGAAGTTGATGGGCCGGCCCAGCCCCTCGCGATGGGCGTGGATGCGGGCCTCGATGAACGGCGCTTCATGGCCGATTACCTGCGGGTAGAACCGGTGCCGGCTATCCTGGCTCATCAGATTTTCGAAGGTGATGCCCAGGACGGAGCCTTCGCTATCTTGCGGTGAATAGCCGAGATAGCGGCGGTTCATGATCGCGAGCCGGTCTTGCGAATCGAAAATGGCAAAGCCGTCGGCGATGGTGTCCAGCGCCTGGCGCAGCAGATCATCCTTGCTTTGCAGGCGGTGCAGCTTGGTGACATCGTCCAGGATGACGACATGGCCGCCGGCCTGATCCGGATGAGCGCGGATTTCCAGCACCCGCCCGCTCGCGGTGGTGATCTGGCGGGTGAGAGGCGCAACGGGTGCTGCTGCCATCGCTTGCAGGAAGGGTTGAAGCGGGGCCAGTTCGCTGGCGGGCCTGCCGCCTTCCAGTGCTTCGGCCGGCAGATCGAGCAGCTCGGCAAATCGTCGATTGGCGGTGTCGATCAACCCGCCAGCGCCGATAACGCAGATACCCTCACCCAGGTTGTCGAGCAGAGCCGTCAGGGCCGGGCCGGTCACCGCCATTTGCTGCGCTTGGCTCCCCTTGCCGTGGAGCGATCCCGGTCAGTCCCCGGGAATCGGCATTCGTCTGAAGATTTATAGAGCAAGCGGCTCGTCGGGCCAAACCCGGCCTGACAACAGGTCAGGAATCAAAACGGCGCCCCCGGGGGAAGGGGCGCCGTCTTGTCGTCACGGTCAGGGCATTGCGCCCCGGCCGCGTTGTAATGGTTTAGGCCGCGCGGGGTGCCACGCTGTTGGCATTGGCATTGGCCGCCTTGGTGACGGTGCGTGCCGCGAGCTCGTCGGCAATCCGGTCGATATCGCCGCGCACGAAGCCGATGTCGCTCAGCATGCGGTTGTCGAGCTGGTTGAGCTGCTTATGGGCCAAGCGCCACAGGTTCCACTGCTTCAGCGGCAGGATCACTTCGGTCTCCAGACCGCTGACCGGGCGGGCGAGCGGGCCACGCATGGCATCGATCAGCGCCGGAATGTCGCCACGGGTCAGGCCGATATCGCTCAGCATGCGCTCGTCCAGCGACATCAAGCTGCGATAAGTCGCACGCTTGTTGGCCCAGTCGGCGATCTTGCGGCCGGTGAGGCGCAGCAGCGAAAGGACGATCCACTCACCCTTTCCACCAACGGACTCGGCCGCGATCCGGTCGATTTCCGAGGGGCTGACGCCGATATCCGACAGCATGCGCGGATCCAGCAGGCGAAGCTCGCGGGAGATCTGGCCGCGCCGGAAGGGGCGCAACAGGATGTCAAGCAGGCTTTCGCGGGATACATTGACCAAGCGATTGGCGATGGGCGCCGGCATTGTCGCAGCGGCGGCGGTCGCGTTATTGTTGAAAGCGTAGCGATTCATCTTAACTCTTCCTTGTTTCGACCCCCGGCCCAGTGCCGACGGCCGTGACGAGAAGGAATATAGTGAGGGACGCCTGCGGGAGGCAGATCGGATGCTGCATCGCAGCAATGCCGGTCGCGCATAGCGCTTGATCTAGTTGGCCAATTTCCGCATATCTGACACAATCATGCATGAACGTAGAAGGAACGCGGCCTATGACGGTAGGTGAGCAGCCCTATCAGGGCGATGAGGCATTAACCGGCTTGTTGAAAAAGTCCGGCCTAGCGACTGATTTGCGGCAGATTCGCGGGCTTTTGGCAGGGGTCATCGCGGCACCCGAGGGCGAACATCCCGATGACTGGATCGGGCTGGTTGCTCCCTCCGCCGACGAGGCGGTCCGGGCCCAGTTAAGGGCGCTGAAACGCGAGGTCAGCGCCTCGGCCCCGGCCCCGGCCCTGGCGGCCGGCGCTCCTCGGCTTGCTGCACTGCGAAAGGAGTTGGTTAGGCGGGGTCTGGACGGCTTCCTGGTGCCCCGCGCCGATGAACATCAGGGCGAATATGTGCCGCCCCGGGCCGAACGCCTGCGCTGGCTTACCGGCTTCACTGGTTCGGCTGGTCTGGCGATTGTCCTATCCGACAAGGCGGCGGTCTTCGTCGACGGGCGCTACACCCTTCAGGTTCGCTCCCAGACCGATACCAGCCTGTTCGAGCCGCGCCATTCGACCGAACAGCCGCCGGAAGACTGGATCAAGGCCAATCTGGCGTCGGGCGGCTCCGGGGGCGCCAAGATCGGTTATGACCCGTGGCTGCACACGCCGATCGGCCTGAAGCATCTGCGCAAGGCCGTCGCCGCCGCGGGTGGCGAGCTGGTGGCGCTTGAGAGTAATCCGCTCGATGCGGTGTGGAGCGATCAACCCCCGGCGCCGATCGCGCCGGCCATAGCGCTGGATATCCGCTTCGCCGGGCGCAGCTCCCAGGACAAGCGCGAGAGCATCGGC
>DASXQK010000203.1:0-4988 GCA_036493015.1 Dongiaceae bacterium
GCCTCATGGAAGCGGCCTTGGCGTTGCAGCTCGAAGATCTGGTGATAGCGGTTGGCATCGTCGATTTCCAACGGCTGGACGACGGACGAAAAGCCGCCGGCCTGGCCGGGCGCCTGGTCCGCACCGGGCGGCAAGGCAGCCATCTCCGGCCGCCCCAATGGCCTGGTGCCCAAGGCAATGGCAGACGGTTCCGGGCGCAGCGTCGGCACGCCCGCCTGTTGTGCATTCGCACAATCGGCGCCCGCCGCCAGAGCCGTTACAACCAGAATTAGTCCCCCAACCAGGGCTTTCCTCCGGCCCGGCCGGAGGTAGAACTTCAACGCTTTCTTCATGGTCGGGGGCGGTCTTACACGACCAAAATCACCCCGGCAACCCCCAATGTCAATTGCTGGCACTAGATATGGTATGCCTTAACGATCCGCCTACTACAATTAGGAAATGCCGAGTTCCGCCAATTTTTGTTCCAGCTTCAGCAGGTCGCGCCAGGCAGCCCGCTTCTGGGCTGTAGCCCGCAGCAGGAAGGCCGGGTGGAAGATGGGCATGGCCGGAATGGGGGCAGGCAGGCCCGGCGTCTGATAGTCGTACCAGCGGCCATGGGAACGGCTGATCCCTTCGCCGCGATGCAGCAACGCCTCGGTCGAGGGGCCGCCCACGGTCACCAGCACAGCCGGCGCCACCAGCTCGATATGCCGCGCAATGAAGGGCTGGCAGGCGGCGACTTCATCGGACGTCGGGGTGCGGTTTCCCGGCGGGCGCCAATAGAGAATGTTGGTGATGTAGAACTTCGTCCGGTCGAGGCCGATCCAGCCGACCATCTTGTCCAGCAATTGGCCGCTGACGCCCACGAAAGGCTTGCCCGCGCGGTCTTCATCGGCGCCCGGGGCCTCGCCCACGAACATGATTTTGGCGTTCGGATTGCCGTCGCCGAAGACGAGGTTGGTCGCGGTCTTTTTCAAGGCACAGCCATCGAAGGCGGCGAGCGCCTCCACCAGCTCTTCGAGCGAATTGGCGGCACTCGCCAGTTCGCGCGCACTGGCCGCCGCTGCGGTCTTGGGCAAGGCGGGTGTCGCCGCGACGGGCGGCTTTGGCGGGGCTGGTCTTGCCGCAGCGGGCTTTGTAACGGGCGGTTTTGGCGAGGGTGGGGCCGGCTGGCGCGGCGGCGGCGCCTCGCTCAGCTGCGCCGGTGCCGATTTCGCCGCGGTAGGAAATGCCGTCGAGGCCTTGTAACGGTCGACGGGTGATTCCTCGATGGCCTCATCCGCCCCAGCTGCTGCCTGCCAGGCCAGCAGGGCGGCGATCTCTCTGGAATCGGCGGGGAAGACAGGCATGCGGAAAATTTTACCCCGCGCTTGTGGCGAGCGCGACGGCGAATACGCCGCCACCCCCCACCCTCACCCTGACCCTCTCCCGGAATCGTCTGATCCTGATGCCCCCAGGGGCATCAGGTGAATTAGCCGATCAATCAAAGGATGGTTCTCTGGAAGGGGGAGAGGGTTGGGTGAGGGGACTTCATCTCGAGGCGTGGGGGTGGCGATATTGTCGGAAGCTGTGCGATAGATCATGCAGAGCAGGCGCTTCGGGAGTGAGCCGCGATGGAACGGGAATCGATGAGCTATGACGTGGTGGTGGTCGGCGGCGGCCCTTCGGGCCTGGCGGCGGCGATCCGCCTCAAGCAGCTGGCGGCGGAAGCCGGCCGCGAGACGTCGGTCTGCGTCATCGAGAAGGGGGCCGAGATCGGCGCCCATATCCTGTCGGGCGCGGTCATCGAACCGCGCGCGCTGAACGAGCTCATTCCGGACTGGAAGGAAAAGGGCGCGCCACTGCTGACCCCCGCAAGCGACGACAACTTCGTGTTTCTGACGGCCAAGCACGCCATCCGGCTACCCACGCCCCCGCAGATGAACAACCACGGCAATTACGTGGCGAGTCTGGGCAATCTGTGCCGCTGGCTCGCCACACAGGCCGAGGAGCTGGGGGTCGAGATCTATCCCGGCTTCGCCGCCGCCGAAGTTCTCTACGACGAGGCCGGCCGGGTGAAGGGGGTGGCGACCGGCAATATGGGCGTGGGCAAGGATGGCCAGCCCACGGCGAATTTCACGGCGGGCGTGGAACTGCATGGCCGCTACACCTTGTTCGCCGAAGGCTGCCGCGGCTCGCTCACCAAGACGCTGTTCGAGCGTTTCGATCTGCGCAAGGGCGTCGATCCCCAGACCTTCGCCATCGGCATCAAGGAGCTGTGGGAGGTCGATCCGGCCAAGCACCAGCCGGGGCGCATCGTGCATACCATCGGCTGGCCGTTATCCAGCGACACCTATGGCGGCACCTTCCTCTATCACCTGGAAAACAACCAGGTGTTCGTCGGCCTCGTCGTCGGCCTCGATTACAGCAATCCCTGGCTCAGCCCCTTCGAGGAATTCCAGCGCTACAAGAACCATCCGAAGGTGCGCCCGCTGTTCGAGGGCGGCCGGCGCATCGCCTATGGCGCGCGGGCGCTGAACGAGGGCGGGTTCCAGTCGATCCCCAAACTGGTCTTTCCCGGTGGCGCCCTCATCGGCTGCACCGCCGGCTTCATGAACGTGCCCAAGATCAAGGGCAGCCATACGGCGATGAAGAGTGGCATGCTGGCGGCCGAAGCGGCCTTCGAGGCGCTGGGCAAGGACACACCGGTCGAGCTCGATTCATATCCGGCGGCGCTCAAGAAGAGTTGGATCTGGGCGGAGCTGAAGAGCGTGCGCAATATCCGCCCCGCTTTTCATCTGGGGCTTGCCGGCGGCCTGCTGGGTTCGGCGCTCGACACTTATGTCTTGCGCGGCCACGCGCCCTGGACGCTGCATCACACCCCCGATTACAGCAAGCTGATGAAGGCCAATGAGGCGATGCCAATCGACTATCCCAAGCCCGATGGCGTCGTCTCCTTCGATCGGTTGTCCTCGGTCTTCCTGTCGGCGACCAATCATGAGGAGAATCAGCCGGTCCATCTTCAGCTCAAGGATCCGAGTCTCGCGATCGAGGTAAATCTCGCGCTCTATGACGCGCCCGAGCAGCGCTATTGCCCGGCCGGCGTCTACGAGATCGTGCGCGATATCGACGGTCTCAATCCGCGCCTGCAGATCAACGCCCAGAACTGCGTCCACTGCAAAACATGCGATATCAAGGATCCCACCCAAAACATCAATTGGGTGGTGCCGGAGGGCGGCGGAGGGCCTAATTACCCCAATATGTGAGTAATTTGGGCGATGTTGGGGCAGGCTCCGGCATGGGTAGCGCCGGTTCTGGCCTTGCTCTATCTTTAGCCATCCTGCAAACACTGCTGCTTCCATGGTCCGACGGAGTTTTGACCCGTGCCTAAACTGCCGAAACTGACCGAACGAAATCTCCGCATCGCTGCAGGTGCGGTTTTGGGCATTGCGATGATGAGCGGGCTGGCGCTGGGCGCCAGCATCGCCAGCGATGAAGGTCTGTCGCCCTCGCCGCTGGGCCACTATCTCGCCAGCCGCCATGCGCAGGCGAGCCACGATCTGCCGGCCGCCGCCGACCTTCTGGGCTTCGCGCTCGATGCCGATCCCGATAATGCGCAATTGCTGAGTACCAGCTTCAACCTGCTGATGAGCGCGGGCCGCACCGAGGAGGCGCTGAAGGCCGCCAAGCGGATGGAAAGCGCCGGCGCCCTCGATACCGTGGCGCGTATTGCGCTGGCCATCGATCGCGCGAAGGCGAAGGACTACGCCGCCGCCGATGCCTATCTCGCCGATGTGAAGGGCGATGGGCTGGAGCGCTTCCTGGTGCCCATGCTGCGTTCCTGGACCCTGCTCAAGGTCAAGGGACTCGATGCCGCCACGCAGACGCTGGCGCCGCTCGGCACCGTCAGCGGGTTCGAGCCCCTGTATGAACTGCAGCTTGGCCTGCTGAACGATGTGGGCAAGCACCCGGCCGAGGCGCGCAAGCATTACGACAAGGCGATGGATGTGGCGAACGACGCCACCTTCCCGATGGTCCAGCTGATCGCCAATTTCCATTTGCGCCAGGGCGACAGCAAAGGGGCGGAAGCGCTCTATGCCGGCTTCGAGAAGACCCATCCGCGCAGCCTGCTGACGGCACCGCTGCGCAAGGATATGGCGGCGGGCAGCAAGACAGCGCCCATCGTCAGCACGCCGGCCGATGGCATGGCGGAAGCCCTGTTCAATCTGGCGGTGCTGCTGCAGGGCGAAAATTCCAACGATGTCGCTCTGCTGATGGCTCGATTCGCGACGGAAGGCCGGCCCGACGATCCGCTGTTCAATGTATTGTTGGCCGATGTGCTCGATGCCCAAGCCCACACCGAAGACGCACTCGCGCTTTACCGCAAGGTGCCGCCGGATTCGCCCTATGGCTGGCAGGCCCAGATCAAGATCGGCGAAGAGCTGCACAAGCTCGGCCGCGACGACGAGTCAGCCGCCTATCTGCAGAAGCTGGTGGATAGCCGCCCCGACAGGCCGGAGGCCGCGGCCCAGCTGGGCGATATCCTGCGGGCCGGCAAGCATTTCGCCGAGGCCGCCAAGGCCTATGACGCGGCGATCGCCCGCCTGCCCCAGCCGGGCGCCAACGACTGGTCGGTCTATTATTTCCGCGGCATTGCGCTGGAACGCAGCGACCAGTGGACGAAGGCAGAGCCCGATTTCAAGAAGGCGCTCGAGCTGCAGCCCGACCAGCCCTATGTGCTGAATTACCTTGGCTACACCTGGGTCGATCGCGGCATCCATCTGGACGAGGCGATTGCCATGCTGCAGAAGGCGATCCAGCAAAAGCCCAACGATGGCTTCATCATCGACAGCCTGGCCTGGGCCTATTACCGGCTGAAGCAGTACGACAAGGCGATGGATGTGGCGAACGACGCCACCTTCCCGATGGTCCAGCTGATCGCCAATTTCCATTTGCGCCAGGGCGACAGCAAAGGGGCGGAAGCGCTTTATGCCGGCTTCGAGAAGACCCATCCGCGCAGCCTGCTGACG
>DASXQK010000204.1:0-6467 GCA_036493015.1 Dongiaceae bacterium
GCGAAATTCTTCGCCACCATCACGGCCGTATCGAGAGTCGCCTCGGAAAGTGGGCTTCCGTCGACCAAAGCGAGAATCGATTTGGGTGTCATCGCTCTATTCCTCCAGCACTCAGGTGAAATGAAATGGGATGGCTCTAAAGGTTGGTCAGGCGAAGCGCGGCCGGTTTTCGACTAGTCCCGCGGGATCCTGGTGAATAATCACCTCGGCGCCCGGAAAAGCCACCAAAATTGCGTCCTCGACCTCATCGGAAACGGTATGGGCCCGGCTCAACAGTGTGTTGCCGTCAAGTTCCAGGTGGAACTGGATGAAGGTCGCCTGGCCAGAGGAGCGGGTACGCAGATCGTGAATATCGCGCACCTCGCGATGGGCAAGCGCGATATCGCGGATCTTGCGCCGGGCATCATCTGGCAACTCATGATCCATCAGCAGGTCGAGCGCGCTATGGGCGACCTGCCAGGCGGTGAACAGGATGTAAGCGGCGATGGCAACGGCGAAAAGCGGATCGGTGAAAGTCCAGCTGAATTGCCGCCAGAGCAGCAGCGAGACGATCACTGCGCAATTGACGAACAGATCGCCGAGATAATGAAGCGAGTCCGCCTTGATCGCGACGGAACCGGTACGCCGGATCACGCGGCGCTGAAAGGCCACCAGGACGATGGTTGCCGCGATGGATATCGCCATCACGACGATGCCGAGACCTGTGTTCTGGACTGGTGAGGGGTTGACCAGCCGATTCCCTGCTTCGACCAGCAGGAAGACGGCCGAACCGCCAATGAAGGCGCTTTGGCCCATCGCCGCGAGCGGCTCGGCCTTGCCATGACCGAAGCGATGTTCCTTGTCCGCGGGCGTCAAGGCTGCTCGCACCGCGAACAGATTGATCAGTGAAGCAACGGTATCCAGCAGGGAATCGATCAGCGTCGAAAGCATGCTGACGGAGTCCGTCATCACATAGGCGACGACCTTGAGCGTGATGAGGCATAGCGCCACCGTGACGGAGGCGTATGTCGCCAGGCGCATCAGCCGCCCGTTGTCGGCCGCGACGGAACTGGATGGCGCAATGGTCACGGGTAGAGCTTCGTTACCGCCCAGCCTTCGCCCTCGCGCTGATAGACTGCGCGGTCATGCAGGCGGAAGGGCCGGTCTTCCCAGAACTCGATCCGCCGGGGAATGACCCGAAAGCCCGACCAGTGCGGCGGCCGCGGTACGGTGCCGATGGCGTGTTTGGCGGTGAGCTTGGCAATCCGCGTTTCCAGCGCATACCGGCTTTCCAGCGGCCGCGACTGGTCGGACGCCCAGGCGCCGATCTGGCTGCTGCGCGGACGGGAGGCGAAATAGGCATCGGCCTCTTCCGGCGTGGTCAATTCGACATCGCCTTCGATCCGCACGCTGCGGCGCAGGGACTTCCAATGGAAGGTCAGCGCTGCCTTGCGGTGGGCCATCAGTTGCTGGCCCTTGCGGCTCTCATAATTGGTGTAGAAGACAAATCCCCGCTCATCCACGCCCTTCAGCAGCACCATGCGCAGCGAAGGCATGCCGTCCGGCCCCACCGTCGCCAGGCCCATGGCGTTGGCGTCATTGGGTTCTTTCGCCTCGGCCTCCTTGAACCAGCTGTCGAACAGCCGAAAGGGCTCGCCAAGGTCGTGACGCGTCACATCGGCGGTGGAAACGCTCATGGAACTGGCCCCGTGAAGTGGATTCGGGATCGCGATTGGCATGTTAGCCCAGCCGCCTGCGGCCCTGCCACCCGCATCACCGCCGGTGCGGCTATCGTCGGGCAGCGGAATCCCTTATTATGTATGTCATACCATGGGGTTACGAGGGGAGGCGGCCGGTCTGACCTGCATGTGGTGCATGCATGTTCGATCGCCGTCTGAGAACAGGCGGCCCGACGATGCGCGATCCGTATGACGTCCTGGGCGTTCCGCGCGGCGCGAGTGCGGAGGAGATCAAACAGGCCTATCGCCGGCTGGCGAAGAAGCTGCATCCCGATCTCAACCCCGGCAATTCGCGCATCGAGCAGACCTTCAAGGAGGTCGCCGTCGCCCATGACGTGCTGGGCGATCCGGAAAGCCGCGGGCGTTTCGATCGCGGCGAGATCGACGCTTCAGGCGCCGAGCGCCGGCGCTCCTATTACAAGAATTATGCCGAAGGCGATCGGGGTGCGCGATATCGCGGTTTCGATGGCGACGAGGCTTATTTCGACGATGAGCTGTTCGGCGATCTGTTCCGCGGCAAGAGCCCAGGCGTGCGCATCCGCGGCGCCGACGTCTCCTATGCCGCCGATGCCGATCTGGTGGAGGCCGCAACCGGCGTCAAGCGCCGTCTGACGCTCTCCGACGGCAAGACCCTGGAGTTCGCGATTCCGCCAGGGACGGAGGACGGCCAGACCTTGCGCTTGAAAGGCCAGGGCCGCCCCGGCCTGGGGGGTGCACCCGCGGGCGATGCCTTCATCGAGATTCGCATCAAGGCGCATCCCTTGTTCCGTCGCGAGGGTGACGATGTGCATGTGGATCTGTCCGTCACCCTGCAGGAAGCCGTGCTGGGCGGTACCGCGGACCTGCCGACAGTGGACGGTAGCGTGACAATCCGGATTCCCAAGGGGGTGAATACCGGCACCCTCATGCGGCTGCAGGGCAAGGGCATCGTCAACCAGACGACGCAAAAGCGCGGCGACCAGATCGTGACATTGAAGGTCGTTCTGCCCGAGGTTATCGATCGCGAACTGGGCGAATTCATGGAGCGTTGGGGCCGCACTCACCCTTATGATGTCCGGGGCAAGAAAGGCAAAGACTGATGCGCCGGATCAGTGAGGTCGAGGACGAACTTTCGCTCGAGGGCGAGGTACTGCGCAGCTGGATCGAACAGCGCTGGATCCGCCCGACCATGGATGATGGAGAGCCACTGTTCGATGAGGCGGACATGGCCCGTACCCGGCTGATCGCCGAACTACGGCAGGATTTCAACGTCAGCGACGAGGCAATGCCGGTGGTCCTGAAACTGCTGGACCAGGTCTATGCGCTGCGCAAGGCGCTGAACGATCTGACCCAGGCGATCAAGTCCTGCCCGCAGGACGTCCAGGATATCATCTCCAGCAAGCTGAAATAGCACGGGAATGGCGTGCAAACAGGCCTGCTGCGTTGACCAACTGTCTCATTTCTGTAGGATGCGCGGGCGTCGTCGAAGTTTGATTTATACGTTGTTTAGTGGGGTTTCATGAGCGAGCGAAGCGGGCTTATGGCCGGCAAACGTGGCTTGGTCATGGGCGTTGCCAACGACCGCTCGATCGCCTGGGGCATCGCCCGTGCGGTAGCGGCAGAGGGCGCGGCCGTGGCCTTCACCTATCAGGGCGAGGCGTTGCACAAGCGGGTGAAGCCGCTGGCCGAATCGGTCAAGGGGACGCATCTGCTGGAATGCGATGTCAGCAATGAAGCGAGTCTGAACGCTGTCTTCGATACGCTGGCAAAGGATTGGGGCAGCCTCGATTTCGTTGTTCATGCGATCGCCTTCTCCGATAAGGAAGAGCTGAAGGGCCGTTACGTCGACACATCGCGCGCGAACTTCACCATGACCATGGACGTCTCCTGCTTCTCTTTTACGGCCGTAAGCCAACGGGCCGCGAAGCTGATGACCAAGGGCGGCAGCCTGGTGACCCTCACCTATTTCGGCGCCGAGCGCGTCATGCCCCATTACAACGTCATGGGTGTGGCCAAGGCGGCGCTGGAAGCCAGCGTGCGCTATCTCGCCGCCGACCTCGGCAGTGACAACATTCGCGTGAACGCGATTTCCGCCGGGCCGATCAAGACGCTCGCCGCTATGGGTATCGGCGATTTTCGCTATATCCTGCGCTGGAACGAGCTGAACTCGCCGCTGAAGCGCAACGTCACCATCGAGCAGGTCGGTAATGCGGGCTTGTACCTGTTGAGCGATCTTTCCCAGGGTGTTACCGGCGAAGTGCACCATGTCGACAGCGGCTATCATGTGGTGGGCATGCTGCGCACCGACGCTGCTTCGGAAGTGCGTACCATGCTGGCGAATTTCGAACCGAAGGATTAAGGCGTGTCGGACAACAGCTTCGGCAGCCTGTTTCGCTTCACCACCTGGGGCGAGAGTCACGGGCCGGCCATCGGCTGTGTCATCGATGGCTGCCCGCCGCTGATTACGCTCAGCGAAACCGATATCCAGCCCTGGCTCGACCGGCGCAAGCCCGGCCAATCCCGGTTTGTCACCCAGCGGCGCGAAAGCGATGCGGTGCGCATCCTCTCCGGCGTGTTCGAGGGCAAGACCACCGGCACGCCCATCAGCCTGATCATCGATAATGAGGATCAGCGTTCCAAGGACTACAGCGAGAACCGCGACAAATTCCGTCCCGGCCATGCCGACTTTACCTATTGGGCTAAATACGGCACTCGCGACCATCGCGGCGGCGGCCGCTCGTCGGCGCGCGAGACAGCAAGCCGGGTTGCCGCCGGCGCCGTTGCCCGCAAGGTGATCGAGCATGTCACGGCCCAAGCTGCCGACATCCGCGGCGCGCTGGTGCAGATCGGCAGCCAGGCCATCGATCGCAGCAAATGGGACTGGGCGGAGGTGGAGCGCAACCCCTTCTTCAGCCCGGATGCGGCGATCGTCGAGCGCTGGAGCAGCCAGCTCGACGGGTTGCGCAAGGCGGGCTCTTCCGCCGGCGCGATCGTCGAGGTTGTCGCCAAGGGCATGCCGGCCGGGCTGGGCGCCCCGATCTATGGCAAGCTCGATGCCGATCTGGCCGCGGCCATGATGAGCATCAATGCGGTCAAGGGCGTAGAGATTGGCGCGGGCTTCGCTGCCGCCGCACTGGCCGGCGAGACCAATGGCGATGCGATGCGCATGAAGGATGGCAGGGTCGAGTTCAAGTCGAATAACGCCGGCGGCATTCTCGGCGGCATTTCCACTGGCCAGGACATCGTCGTGCGCTTCGCCGTCAAGCCCACCAGCTCGATCCTCATTTCCCGTGAGACGGTTACGTCGACGGGGGATGAAACGGAAATCGCCACCAAGGGGCGTCACGACCCTTGCGTGGGTATTCGCGCCGTCCCGGTGGGCGAGGCGATGCTGGCCATCGTGCTGGCGGACCATCTGCTGCGTCATCGCGCGCAGATGGGTTCACCTGCCGCCTAGAGCAAGATCGGATCAGGTTGACGCAACAACTTGAGGCGATCAGACGCTAGCGACTGAAAACACCGACCAGTTCGAGATGGGCCGACCAGGGAAACTGGTCGACGGGCGTGACCTTCGCCAAGTGAAATCCTGCATCGGTGAGAATTCGTGCGTCGCGAGCGAAGGTGACGGGATTGCAGGAAACCGCGATGGCCAGCTTCAGCTTTGAGCGGGCGATCTGGGCAGTCTGTTCCTTCGCGCCGGCGCGGGGCGGATCGAAGATGACGGCGTCGAAATTGTTCAGCTCGACGGCCGTCAGTGGCTCGCGGGCAAGATCGCGCCGTTCACTGGTCACCCGGCCGCTTGATCCGCGCGCGGCCGTGGCAAGCGCGGCAAGAGAAGCGGCATTGCCTTCGACGGCGTGAATTCGCCGGCGGGGCATGAGTGCAAAGGTAAAGGTGCCGCAGCCGGCGTAGAGATCGGCGACCGTCTTGCGTCTTGCCAATGCCTCGCCAACCAGCGCCACCAGGACTGCTTCACCGCCAGCGCTGGGCTGCAGGAATGAATCGGGCGGCAAAGCCACGGCAATGCCGCTGAAATCCATCTGCGGCTGGCGGCGCAGCGCCACAGGTTCGGCATCCGCGCCGGCACTGATACGGGCAAGATCGCGTTGCTCGGCGAGCGCAACCAATGCCTCGCGTGCCGCCCGCAGAAGCGGCCGCCTGGACTTTAACCAGAGGTCGATGCCGCTGTCGCTGAGGGTTACCGCAATGTCGGCTGTCTCATTGCCGCCGAGAATGCGAGAAAGCGTGCGGCGCAGCGGGTCAAGAAGATCGACCAGCACCGGCAACAGGATATGGCAGAGATGGAGGTCGACGACGCGGCTGCTGCCCATGGCATTGAAGCCGAGATGGATTTCATCCCCCCGCTTTTCGGCAACGAAAGTGGCGCGCCGCCGGCTGCCGGGCGGTATCGCAACCATCGCCGAGACCTCTGCCGCCACCTCCTGACGGGCGAGCGCTTCACCGACGAGATTCTGTTTCCAGCTGCGATAGACCGGGATGCTTAGATGCTGCAGCGCGCAGCCGCCGCAATCGCCGAAATAAATGCAGGGCGGTTGCACCCGGTCCTGCCCGTCGGCCAGGCGCCCCTCGATTCGCGCCAGCGTGCCGCCCTCGCGCTCGCCTTCGAGCCGGACGATCAGGCGATCGCCCGGCGCACTATAAGGCACGAAGATCGTCTGACCCTCGAGATGGCCGATTCCATCGCCGCGATGGCCCAGGCCCGCAATCTCCAGCTCGACCGTTTCCGAACCCGTTGGCAGCTTCGTTATC
>DASXQK010000205.1:0-9057 GCA_036493015.1 Dongiaceae bacterium
CGACAGTTTCGATGAGCTGTTCACTGCCACGCGGCCGGATTTCTCCTCCTATTACGAACAGCTTCGCAACCTTCCGCAGATTTCCTCAGGGGACATCGTGGCGGGCGACCGCGTCATCCATCGCGGCACGCGCGAAGGCTGGGACCCTCGCCCGGACGCCTGAAACCGGGCGCTTAAACCGGGCGCCTAGAAATGGATTCCACACTCGGTCTTCTCCCGTCCCGCCCAGCGGCCTGAGCGGGGATCGGCACCCGGTGCGACCCGCTCGGTGCAGGGCATGCAGCCAATGGAAAGAAAGCCGTCATCCTCCAGCGGATGATGCGGCAGTCCGCTTGCGGCGAACTCGGCCTCGATGCGTTCGCGGGGCCAGCGGGCCAAGGGGTTCAGCTTGATCTTCTCGCCGGAGGCTTCGATCACCGGCATAAATTGCCGCAACGCGCCTTGATAGCGCTTGCGGCCCGAGATCCAGGCATCGAATCCCGCGAGCGCGTGTTTCAGCGGCGCCACTTTGCGCAAGGCACAGCAGCCATCGGGATTGCGGTGGGAGAGCAGGCTGTCCGGATCCCCCGCGGCAAGTGCTTCCGGCTCCGGCTTCACGATACGCAGACCGGTAAGGCCCAGCCGGCGCACCAGCTCGTCCCGATAACGCAAGGTCTCGCCGAACAGTTTACCGGTATCGAGGAAGATCACCGGCAATCCACGATCGATCTCCGCCACCAGATGCAGCAGCACGGCGGCCTCGGACCCGAAGGAGGAGACCAGGGCAATGCGCCCGGGAAACTCCTGCTGGATGAATGTTTGCAACAGCGGCCCGGCATCGAGCCGGTCATAGGCCGCAGTCAAATGCCGTACGCGATCGGTGATGCTCATATCGCCCTCCGCTCTGACAGCCGGTGAGGCGAACAAGCCGCCTCGCTTTAGCTGCATTTGTTGAGCGCCCGCAAGCTGATTGCTCAAATCGGCGCTTGTTCGTCGCGATGGGGTGAGCCGACCGGAATGAAAGGCCCGAAAACAAAAACCCCGGCCAAAAGAGCCGGGGTCATTTAATGGACCTCCGACCTGTTTAGCGGTTTGTTTTACGTGGCCGCAAGCCGGTCGGCTCAAATCACCACGACGCACTCACATTATCATGCGTCCCCCACCCGTCAAGGCGTTACCTGCCGGGAACCATCGCGATCTCGAAGCGTTTTAATTCGACGGACGGTCGTGAAGGGGTCTCAGGATGAATCGCGGATTGCTGGCGGCTTTCGCCGCCATTTTTGCTCTATCGGGCTGCGCCACAGACCGGCTGACGGAACCGAGCCAGACAGCGACCGAGCAATTGCTGATCTCCACCGCCGTCGATCATGCCGTGACCCGGCTGAATCCGACGATCCCGGCGGGGACCAAGGTCTTCGTCGATGCGCAGTTCGTCGACAGCGCGCCGGGCGATGCGGCGCTCTATTCGAAATATGCCATCGCCAGCATCCGGGACCTGCTGCTGCGCCGGGGCATCAGGCTGACCGACGACCGCAAGGGCGCCGACATGGTCGCGGAACTGCGCACCGGCGGGCAATCCATCGATCACCACAATTTCCTGTTTGGCATCCCCGCCATTCCGGTGCCCATTCCGCTGGCCGGCACGATCGAGACGCCGAAGCTCGCCTTGTTCGAACGCGACAAGCAGACCGGTATCGCCAAGCTCGCCATCACCGCCTATGACAAGAACGGCGCTCTGACCACCTCAACCGGACCGGTCTATGGCTTTTCAGAGCGGACCAGCTTCACGTTGCTGCTGGCCTTCTCATGGCAGCATTCCGATCTGCTGCCGAAGGATACTGAGCGATAGAGCCCGATCGATGTACCTGCAAGAGGACTGCGCCGGTTCGCCGCAGCAAGTATCGGGGCTAGGCGCTGGGCGCCATTGCCCAGTTGCTCTATCCTGACCCCGTCATGATCCAGCAACCGCCTTCCTCGCGATCCATCCCTCTTATCGTGCTTGCCGGCTCGATCGCGGCGCTGGCGATCGCGTTCGCCAGCCAGTACATCGGCGGGCTGCTGCCCTGCCAGCTCTGCATCTGGCAGCGCTGGGGTTATGCCGGTGCCATCGCCCTTGCCGTCATCGCATTGCTGCTGCCCCGCCCGCTTCGCCCCTACGGCGCGCTGCTGGCCGCACTCGGCGTGCTGGCAACTGCGGCGATCGCGCTGTTCCACACCGGCGTCGAATATCACTGGTGGCAGGGCCTGGCGAGCTGCAGCGGCAATCTCGACACCAGCCAGTCGCTCTCGGCGCTCGAGCAACAGCTTCTCGCAACACCGGTCATTCCTTGCGACCGGCCGGCCTGGACCATGTTCGGCATTTCCATGGCGGGTTACGATTTCCTGTACGCAACCGCGCTGGGCCTGTTCTGCCTGATCGGCGCCGTCGGGCTGATGCGCCGGCGATGACGGACGGCCCGGCAAGGCGCCGCTCGCTCCCCGGCGATCCCACGCCGGCCGAGGCGATCGCGCGCGTCATTCGCGTCGACCAGGCCGGCGAATACGGTGCGCGGCGCATTTATGAAGGCCAGCTCGCCGTGCTGCCGCCGGGGCCTGCGCGCACCGCCGTCGAACATATGGCCGCCCAGGAGAAGAAGCATCTCGAGACCTTCGATCGCATCATGGTGGAGCGCCGGGTGCGCCCGACGGCGCTCGGGCCGCTTTGGCATGCGGCGGGTTATGCGCTGGGTGCGGCGACCGCGCTGCTGGGCGCCAAGGCCGCCATGGCGTGCACCGTCGCCGTCGAGGAGGTGATCGACGAGCATTATGCGCGCCAGGCCGCCGCCTTGCCGGAGAGCGAGGGCGAACTCAAGACCACGATCGAAACATTCCGCGCGGAGGAGATCGATCATCGCGATCTGGGGTTGGCCCATGGCGCGAGCGAGGCGCCGGCCTATCCGCTGCTGACGGGTGCGATCAAGGCCGGCTCCAGGCTTGCCATCTGGCTGGCGGAGCGGATCTAGCAACAGCGTAAGCGCCGTAACGCGGGCTTATTTCCCCGCCAGCGCGTGAAATGCCCGCAGGCTTGTTTCCAAGCCTGCCCATGCTATGAAGAGCGTGCTGCGAATTTTTCGTGGCATGAACGGCCGCGGTTTGATTGCCTTTGGGGGGCGGCCGAAGCCAGATGACCGATCTCGATTCCGGATTAAAGCGAACAGGGGCGATTGCCCCGGCCAACAATTCGGCACCGCCCGGATTGCCCGCCTCCGCCACGTCGGCGCCCGTGACCTGGATCGGTCTTGCCGGATTCGCCGTAAGCCTTTTCGTGGTGGGCTATCTCAAGCTGGCGCCGGTCGCCACCATCCTGGTGGTGCTGGCGGCAACGGCTCTGCCGATGCTTGCCATCGATATCCTTGTCTTCAAGATTCATCGCCGGCCCAGCACCGGGCTCGACTGGAGCCGTCCGCCCGATTTCAGCCTGCATCGTTCGCTGGTCAAACTGCTTGGCCTCGCCGCGACGCTCGCGGTGCTCGGGCTCGGCTATTGGCTGTTCCCCGAATACCGCGGCCGGCAATACACAATCGTCTTCGACTTCTTCAAAGTCACCGGTCCGTATCTGGTGGCGGCGACGGTTATCTATGTCGTCGCGGTCGATGCCTATATGGCCGAGCCGCGGGATGGTTACTGGCAAGCCGGCTGCATCGTCCTCGGCCGCTTGCGCGCGGTCGACAAGACTGACTTCGGCCAGTATTGCCGGGGATGGCTGATGAAAGGATTTTTCATCCCCTTCATCATTTCGGTGTTCATGTCGAACATCGATTCCGTATTCGCCAGTACGCTGCTCAAGGGCGAGTGGGGCTTCGGCTCGTTCTACGACTTCGTCTATCCCCTCAGCTTCGCCGTCGACACGGCGTTCGGCGCTGCCGGTTATCTGCTGACGTTGCGCCTGAGCGATACGCATTTGCGCTCGACCGAGCCGAGCGTGCTGGGCTGGGTAGCAGCGCTGATCTGCTATCCGCCCTTCTGGCCCCTCCTGCATGACCTCTATCTGCCCTATGACGCCCATGCGGTATACTGGGGCGGCTGGTTCGAGGTGGTTCCTCCGCTCTACTGGCTCTGGGGCGCGGTCATCATAGTGCTCCTATGCGTGTTTGCCTGGGCAAGCATGGCCTTCGGCTGCCGCTTCTCCAACCTCACCCATCGCGGAATTCTGACCAGCGGCCCCTATCGCTGGTCGAAGCACCCTGCCTATGTGACGAAGGTGCTGAGCTATTGGATGATCGCCCTTCCCTTCATCTCCAGCACGGGGCTGGCCGATGCAATCCGCGGCTGCCTGATGCTGGCGCTGGTGGGCGGCATCTATTATGTCCGGGCGCGGACGGAGGAGCGCCATCTCTCCCGCGATCCGACCTATGTCGCCTATGCGCTGTGGATGAACGAACACGGACTGCTGCGGTGGTTCGGCCAGCTAGCGCCGTTTTTCCGCTATCGGCCGCCTGAACTGGAGCTAGAAAACCACAGAGGCACAGAGACGCAGAGATAGCGAGCCCCCGGTGGGCGTTTACCCTCTCGTCATGCTCGGGCTTGACCCGAGCATCCATCTTTCAATTGATCGTCTCGTACAGATCAACCCGCTCGGGATTCGATGCTGCGATAAGTTGCAGCTTCCAGCTCCGCCGCCAGCGTTTGAGTGACGTCTCGCGCTGAATGGCGAAGCGGATGTCGTCATATTGCTCCGCATGCCGTTCGGCTTGTTCGTCATGATGTAAACCCAACCGCCGCGCATCGGCCCTGAGTATGGATGGCCGGGTCAAGCCCGGCCATGACGATTGAAGGGGCATGAGAGCGACCACACGAGCATACCCTCGGCCCTTCATGCCCGGGTGTGGAAGGGAGTGCGCGGCCGGACTCAAAGGTGAATGGCCGGGTCAAGCCCGGCCATGACGAAAGTGGGAGCGTGCACGCCTCAGCTCGGGTCGAGCTCGGTATCCCAGTAGAGAAAGTCGCGCCAGCTATGGTGCAAATAATTGGGCGGGAAAGCCCGCCCATTTTCCTGCAACTCGAATGTCGAGGGCTGCGCCGGTTTACTTCGGGGGAACATCCCCGTCTGTTGCGGCAGGCGGTTGCCCTTGAACAGGTTGCAGTTCTGGCAGGCGGTAACCACGTTGCTCCAGGTCGTGCGCCCGCCGCGCGAGCGCGGCACGACATGGTCGAAGGTCAGCTCATGGGTGGGACAGCAGCGCGCGCAATACTGACAGGTGAAGCTGTCGCGCAGGAACACGTTGAATCGGGTGAAGGCCGGGCGGCGGTTCAGCGGGATGAACTGCTTCAGCGCGATGACGCTGGGCAGCTTCATCTCGAAATTCGGGCTGTGCACCACGCGGTCGTATTGCGAGACGATGTTCACGCGATCGAGGAACACCGCCTTGATCGTTTCCTGCCAGGACCAAAGAGACAAGGGGAAGTAGCTCAGCGGCCGGAAATCGGCGTTGAGAACGAGGGCAGCACAACTCTCGGGCGAGGCGTTCATCAATGTTGCAGAACCCTGAGCCTTCACACTCTGTGGATAGATTTAGCGGGTGCTTGCGAAAAACACAAGATTTGGTGGGTCGCCCGCCACGAACTTCACGCGGTTGTCATGAGGCTCCGGAGCCGGAAAAGGCGCGAACCAGGAAGCGGCCGCCCAGCATCAACCCGCGTTCGTCGATGCTATGCGGCAGACGCGGGCGCGTCTCCACCGTCACCGGCACGCCCGCTTCGCCCAGCGCCTTCTGCGCCCAGGCGAGCTCGCTATGCGGCACCACCGTATCGGCATCGCCATGGATCAGCAGGATCGGCGGGCGCGAGCGGATTTCGCTCGCCAGCTCCTGCGGGCCGATCAGCGCGCCGGAATATCCCACGACGGCGGCCGGCGCTTTGGCCCGGCGCGGTGCCACGAACAGTGACATCATCGTGCCCTGCGAAAATCCCACCATCGCCAGCTTCGAATCATCCAGCCCGCGCGCAGCCAGCGCCGCGTCGATATAGGCGTCGAGCAGCGTGGCTGCGGCGCGCACCCCGGCAAGGCGCGCTGCCGGGGAATCATCCCCCAGGCTGAACCATTGATGGCCGAAGGGCGCCATCTCGCAGGGAAACGGCGCGTTTGGGGCGACGAACTCTGCGTCGGGCAGCAGCGGCGCCCAAGGCGGCGCCAGGCCGATCAGATCGTTGCCGTCGGAGCCATAGCCATGCAGCAGCACCACCAGCTGCTTTGGCTTGCCGCCCGACTGCGGTTTCTGCACCGGACCGGAGAGTTCGAAAACATCGCGCATCGTCAGGCGTTTCCTTTTTTGGCGCCACTCGGTTTGCTGGCACGTTTGGGCGCGCGTTTAACGCGCTTCGGTTTCGTCATTCTCACCTCCTTGGCCTCCTGCGCCTTGACCGCGTAGTAATGCCAGAGCAGGCGCGCCGCCACGCTGCGCCACGGCCGCCAGGCCTCGCTCATGCGGCGAAGGGCGGCCTCGTCAGGGCGCTTGCGTTTGCGCTTCACCAGCCCGGCAGCTTCGCGCAGCGCCAGATCGCCCGCCGGCATGATGTCGGGCCGGCCCAGGCAGAACATGAGATAAATTTCTGCCGTCCAGCGACCGATGCCTTTCAGCGCGATCAGCACCGCCAGCGCGTCCTCATCGCTCAAACCTGCGATGGCATCGAGATCGAGCGCCCCGCCATGAGCCGCTTCGGCCAGGCCGCGGGCATAAATCACCTTCTGCCGGCTGAAGCCGATGGCGCGGAAATGACCCTCCTCCAGGTCTAGGATGGTGCGCGGCGTGGTGGTGCCGATCTTCTCCTCCAGCCGCTTGGCAATGGCGCGATAGGAGTGGGTCGATACCTGCTGCGCCAGGATGATGTCCAGCAGCGAGGCAAAGCCGGCAGGGCGGCTGCGCGGCGGCGGGGCGCCCACTTCCTTGAAGGCACGCGCCAGATCGGGATCCTGCCGGCCAAGCGCGCGCAGGGCCGTGGCCAGCGCCTTGCCCTCGATTTCCTTCTGCACCAAGGTCATGGCCCATCATGCCGACCTCGCCCGCCACCGTCACCCGATTCGCGCCCAGCCCCACCGGGCGGCTGCATCTGGGCCATGCCTATTCGGCGCTGTTTGCTGACCGGGCCGCAAGAAGCGAAGGCGGGCAATTCCTGCTGCGCATCGAGGATATCGATCGCGCCCGCTGCCGCGCCGAATTCGAGGCGGGCATCTATGAGGATCTCGCCTGGCTTGGTCTCACATGGCAAACGCCGGTGCGCCGGCAATCGGAGCATCTCGACGACTATCGTTCAGCCCTCGACCGTTTGGCATCGGCGGGTTTTCTCTATCCCTGTTTTTGCAGCCGCAAGGAGATCGCGGCCGAGATCGCCTGCGCCGCCTCGGCGCCGCAAGGACCGGAGGGGCCAGTCTATCCCGGCACCTGCCGCGCGCTCGGCGCAACCGAACGGGCTTCGCGCATCGCCGACGGGCGGCCCTATGCACTGCGCCTCGACATCGCGGCGGCACTGGCAGCGACAGGCCGGTTAAGCTGGCATGATCTCGACCGGGGCGAAGTGCAGGCCGAGCCCGGCGTATTGGGCGATGTGGTGCTGGGCCGGCGCGATGCAGCTGCGAGTTATCATCTCGCCGTGACCCTGGACGATCATCATCAGGGTGTCAGCCTGGTGACCCGTGGCGAGGATCTGCTGAACGCCACCCATATCCATCGCCTGCTGCAGGCATTGCTGAAGCTGGATACGCCCGCATATCGCCATCACCGCCTGCTGACCAATGAACGAGGCGAGCGGCTGGCCAAGCGCGATGGGGCTGAGGCGCTGGCGGCGTTGCGCGAAGGCGGCGAAAGCCCGGCGCGGATTCGTAGCCGACTTGGCTTCTAGCCCGCGAATCCAGGGTTTCTAGTCCTTAATTGGTAGGACAATCGCCACCACAGGCCTTCGGCCCAATCGGACGTTTTGGCCTTGCTGGACGGTCATCGCCGCCCAACATCCTGTCCAAGGCCGGCCCGGTGCCGCGGCTGGCCGGATCGCGCAACTCTGTGTATTGCTAGCCCGCCCGCCGATTGGTGACCCGCCGCCGATGATCCCCGTCTCTGAAATCAGCGCCCTGCTGCAGGTTGTCGTCGTCGATCTCGTGCTGGCCGGCGACAATGCGATCATCGTGGGCCTGGTGGCCGCTAGCCTGCCGAAGGAGCAGCGGGCCAAGGTCATCATGATCGGCATCCTGGCGGCAACCGCGCTCCGGATCGTCTTTGCCGTCATCACAACCCAGCTGCTGCAGATCATCGGGCTGACGCTTGCGGGCGGGCTGCTGCTGCTCTGGGTGTGTTGGAAGCTCTGGCGCGAGCTGCGCGCGCAAGCGAAATGCAAGCCGGGCAGCGCGGAGGCGGCTCACGTGAAGCCGGCCAAGACGCTGCGCCAGGCCGTATTCCAGATCGTTCTCGCCGATATCTCGATGTCGCTGGATAACGTACTGGCCGTCGCCGGCATCGCGCTGCATCACACCTGGGTCCTGATCGTGGGCCTGGTGCTTTCGGTGACGCTGATGGGTGCGGCCGCGGCGATGATCGCCGGCGTGCTGAAGCGCTATCCCTGGATTTCCTATATCGGCCTTGCCACCATCTTCTATGTCGCGGTGAAGATGATCTATCACGGCTCCGTGGATGTGGTAACGGCGACCGGCGTGACCGGTTAGAAAGCTAAAGTCGCAGGCCCTCCGCGATCGCGATATAGCCCGGCTCGTCGGGCGAGAGATAGCCGCGGCGCACCATAAAATCGATATTCACCAGTGCCACATTGAACTTGAAATCGTCGGTGGTGCTGAGCCGCTCGCCTACCTCCTCGATGGGCCAGAGATAGAAGTCCTCGATCTCGCCATCCGTATTCACCGGCCGAAAATCCGCCGGCAGGGCGATGTCGTAGACGAAGCAGATATCGTTGCGCAGCCCCTCGACGCGCTCGGTCACGTAGCTGACGAAACCCGCCGGCCTGGCCGTACGCGCCAGGGCCGGTGTCATGCCGGCTTCCTCGCCGCATTCCTTCACCACATTGTCCATCAGGTTGAGGCCGAGCGGTTGCCCACCC
>DASXQK010000206.1:0-10561 GCA_036493015.1 Dongiaceae bacterium
TCGCGCAGCAGGCCTTCGATGACCTTGCGCGTTGCATCCAGATCGAGGCTGAAATCCGCGCGGAACTGGGTGGTGACGGCGGGAAATACGCCGCTCCAGCTGACTGCAGGCTTGCTCATCTTGCTCTCCCAAAATGCTGCCAAGGAGTTGTATATTGTATATTCTTTTGTCTGTCAACTTGCCGAACCCGCAGGGCGAGCCTTAGCCGAACCGCGCCAGCGCCCGGCGCAGGTTTTCCAGGCTGTGGCGCTTGCCGAGACCCGTCTCGATGACGATATCGGCGCGCCGGCGCTTTTGCCGATCGGGCATCTGGCGCGCTTCAATGGCGGCCAACCTCTCCTTCGTCATGCCCGGCCTAGCCAGCACCCGGGCATGCTGGATGGCCTTGGGCGCGCTCACCACGATAACGCCATCGCAGCGCCCCTCGCCCTGCGTCTCATAGAGCAGCGGGATATCGAGGACCACGAGCCTGCGATGCTCGCGGCGTGACTGGGCCAGGAATTTGCGTTCGGCCTGGCGCACCAGCGGATGGAGGATCGCTTCCAGGCGCTTGAGGGCCGCCGGATCGACAAAAACGATGCGGCCCAGGGCAGCGCGGTCGATGGCCCTGCCCGATTTGACCCCGGGAAAGGCAGCCTCCACCGCCTTGACCGCGGCCCCGCCGCGGCCCAGCAATCGGTGGACTTCAGCGTCGGCGTCATGGACGGGAATGCCCATGCTGCGCAGCATACGGGCCGCCGTGGTCTTGCCCATGCCCACCGATCCGGTCAGGCAGAGGATCTTCATCGGGATGCCAGAACGAATTCGCGCAATTCCGGCGTCACCTCGGGCTCGATACCGAACCAGGCGGCAAAGCCCGGCCGGGCCTGGTGCAACAACATGCCGAGGCCGTCGATGGTGGTATTGCCGCGCAGGCGCGCCGCAGCCAGCAGCGGGGTTTCCAGCGGCACATAGACGATGTCATAGACCGCGGCCGATCGCGGCAAATGGTCGAGCGCGATCTCCAGCGCTGGCTGGCCGCTCATACCGAGTGTCGTGCTGTTCACCAGCAGGCCCGCAGCCTTGAGCGCTGAAGCCCGATCTAGCCAGGCGACCGGCTTGATCCGCCTGCCGAAGGCGGCCGCCAGTTCTTCGGCTCGCGCCGCGGTGCGATTGACTAGGCGAAGCTCCTCCACGCCTGCATCCAGCAGCGCGACCGCAATCGCGCGGGCAGCCCCACCGGCGCCCAGCAGCACGGCCGGGCCATTCCTTGGGCGCCATTGCGGCGCGGATGCTTTCAAATGCGCCAGGAAACCGTAGCCATCGGTATTGCTGCCCTCGAGCCGGCCGTCGCTGGCGACAACCACGGTGTTCACGGCACCAATGCGCTTTGCCTCATCGCTCAACCGATCCACCAGGCTGAGCGCCGCCGTCTTATGCGGCACGGTCAGATTGACGCCGGCGAAACCCAGGGCGGGCAGGGCGTTCAGCGCAGCCGCGAGATTCTCGGGCCGCACCGGCAGCGGCAGATAGGCGCCATCGATATCGTTCTGGGAAAGCCAGAAGCCATGCAGGCGCGGCGATCGCGAATGGGCGACCGGCCAGCCCATGACGCCGGCGAGCTTTGCCCGGCCAGTGAGTGTCCTCATGATGGGAGCATTCTCATGACGCAAGCTCACCTTGGGCGCGAAGGAACCCCAGCAGTGGCAGAAGCGGCAGGCCCAGGATCGTGAAGTAATCGCCGGCAATCTCGCTGAAGAGCTGCGCGCCCTCGGCCTCGAGCCGATAGGCGCCCACGCTATGGAGGATCTCCACCCCGCCTTGGGCAAGGTATCGATCGAGAAATTCGTCGCTGAAGTTATGCATGGTGAGCTTTGCCTCGACCGTATGATGCCACAGCCGGGCGCCGTCACGGAGTGCAACCGCTGAAGAGATCAGCCGGTGGGTACGCCCCCGCAGCGCCAGAAGCTGGCGCCGGGCTTCGGCCAAGTCGGCGGGCTTGTCGAATAATCGTCTTTCGCATTCCAGAATCTGATCGCTGCCGATGACGATCCGGCCCCCATGGCGCGCCGAAACGCGCCGGGCCTTCATTTCGGCCAGGGTTTCGGCCAGGGATGCCGGGCTTGCCCCGCCCTCAGACAGGGATTCCTTGATCGCGGTCTCGTCGATGGCGGCGGGATCGGCAATGAGCGCTACGCCGGCATTCTCCAGCATGGTCCGCCGTGCCTGGCTGGCTGAGGCGAGAACGATCGTCATAGGCTATCGGGCGTTCACTTCGGCGATGGGCTGACGCGGTGCTCGCCCAGCAGCTGGATGATGGCGGCGGCCGTTTCCTCGATGGAGCGCCGCGTCACGTCGAGCACCGGCCAGTGATGTTCGGCGCAGAGCCGGCGGGCCTGGGCCACCTCCTCGCGCACCGATTCCGGATCGACATAGTCGGTCTGCTCGTCCTGGGCCAACAGGCGCAGGCGGTTGCGGCGGATCTGGATCAGCTGCCCCGGATCCTTGGTCAGGCCCACCACCAAAGGATGGCGCGCCTGCATCAGCTCCGGCGGCACGGGGCAACCCGGCACGATGGGTACATTGGCCGCTTTGATGCCGCGATTGGCGAGATAGATGCAGGTCGGCGTCTTGGAGGTGCGCGAGACGCCCACCAGGATGACGTCGGCCTCGTCATAGTTGCGCGCCGATTGCCCGTCGTCATGGGCAAGGGCAAACGTCATGGCGTCGATCCGCGCGAAATACTCCGCATCGAGCTCGTGCTGGCCGCCGGGCCGGCCGCTCGCCTGGAGTCCCAGGAAACTCGCAAGGGCACCCAGCACCGGCTCGAGAACGGCAATGCAGGGCGATTGCAGCTTGCGGCAGCCCTCGCGCAACTGGCTGCGCAGATCGTCATTGACGATGGTGAACAGTACAATGCCCGGATTGGCCGAAATGGCGGCAAGCACCTTTTCCATCTGGCCCGCTGTGCGGATCAGGGTCCAGGCATGCTCGATCGGATCGATGCCTTCGAATTGCACCAGGCAGGCGCGGGCAACGCTGTTGATCGTCTCACCCGTTGCATCCGACACCAGATGAAGGTGAAAGCGCCGCCTGTCCTTGCTGACCGTCTCGCTCATCCCTGTGTACATCCTGTGTGTGAATTGTAGATAAGCCCGTCATCGCCGGTTACACACCGATTCACGGCCATACACCGTATTGTCATAAGCAAGTTCCAGCGGCAGTCGGCGATTCCATTCGACCCTGCGGATAACGGGATCAATATCACTGAAACCCTTTCGCTCCCCTCAATCCCCATCTTTCGCGTTGCACCGATTTGCAGCCCTTTGGCCCTGCTTAGAGCAAACAATCCCCATCCCAGGGGTTCTCATCGCGGGATGTTCATATCTCACCGCCTGACCCGGTATGAGAACTAATCCCCGACTCTCGCGCCCCCTACTACTAAATCTACCTATTATCTAAAGGTACTGTAGTAGGAAGTGGTGGGGCGCAAAGGCGTGGATAATCCCCTGAAGGTCAGTGACAAGCGGGCTAAGAGCGGTATGACGATAGCCAAGCCCCTGCTGGGCGTGCTGGCGGGTGAACGCCAATTGCCGCCGCCCGTCTGGCTGATGCGCCAGGCGGGGCGCTATCTGCCGGAATACCGGGCCTTGCGAAAACAGGCGAAGAGCTTCCTCGATTTCTGCTTCACGCCCGATCTGGCGGTGGAAGCAACATTACAGCCGCTGCACCGGTTCGACTTCGATGCAGCCATCCTGTTCAGCGATATCCTGGTGATGCCCCATGCGCTGGGACAGCATGTGAGCTTCGAGGAAGGCGAAGGGCCGCGCCTCAAACCTGTTCACTCGGTAGGCGATATCGACCGCTTGTCGGCCGGTGCCTTGAAGGAACGTCTGGCCCCGGTCTTTGAAAGCCTGCGGCGGCTTCGCCGCGAATTGCCGCCTCGCGTGGCGCTGATCGGTTTTGCCGGCGCCCCCTGGACGGTTGCGGCATACATGGTCGAGGGTCGTGGCGGCACCGGTTTCGAGACGGCCAAAAAAATGGCGCGCGGGGCACCGACCTTGTTCGGCCGGCTGATCGATCTGCTGGTGGAGCAGACGATCGTCTATCTCTCGGCACAGATCGAGGCGGGCGCGGAAGTAATCCAGATCTTCGATAGCTGGGCCGGCGATCTTGACGAAGAACAACGGCGGCGGTGGTCGCTGGGACCCCTGACGCGGATCGTGTCCGCCTTGCAGGCGGCGCATCCGCAGATTCCGGTCATCCTGTTTCCGCGCGGCGCCGGCGATAGCTACGCGGGCTATGCCCAAATTCCCGGCCTTTCCGGATTGAGCTTGGATAGCCAGGTCGATCTGGGCTGGGCCGCCAAGACCCTGCGGCCGCAGGTGGCTCTCCAGGGCAATCTCGATCCTGAACTGCTGGTGGCGGGCGGGCCATCAATGCGCCAGGCCACGCAGCGAATTCTGGAGGGCCTGGGGCAGGGTCCCCTGATCTTCAATCTGGGTCACGGCATCCTGCCGCAAACGCCACCCGAGCATGTGGCGGAGCTGGTCGAGCTGGTTCATGGCTGGCGCGGCTAGCGGCCCGATCAACCGGCTGGCGGTCGTGCTGTTCAATCTCGGCGGGCCCGATAACCAAGCCGCTGTCGAGCCCTTCCTGTTCAATCTGTTCAACGATCCCGCGATCGTGCGGCTGCCGAAGCCGCTGCGTTGGCTGCTGGCAAAGCTGATCTCGCGCCGGCGCGCACCGGTCGCGCGAAAGATCTACGCGCATCTGGGCGGCGGCTCGCCCCTGCTGGCCAACACGAGGGCGCAAGGCCAGGCGCTGCAGGCCGCGCTCAAGGATGCCGCCGGGGAGGTTCGCGTCTTCATCGCCATGCGCTATTGGCATCCTTTTGCCGATGAGACGGCAAAGGCAGTGCTGGAATTTTCTCCCGACCGGGTCTTGCTTTTGCCGCTCTATCCCCAATATTCAACGACGACCACGGCCTCATCGGCCGCCGACTGGCGCCGCGCCGCAGAATCCACCGGCCGCAAGGTTCCCACCCAGCTCGTCTGCTGCTATCCGACCGAACCAGGTTTCATTGAGCCGCTGGTCGAGCTGGCGCAACAGGCATTGGCTGAAGCCGGGCGCAGGGCGCCAGACGCAAAACCCGTCTTGATTTTCAGCGCCCATGGACTGCCGGAAAAGATTCTCAAGGCGGGCGATCCCTATGTCGAACATGTGTTTGCGACGACACAGGCGATCGTCTCGCGCCTCAATCTTCAACGGGGCGATGCGATCGAGGGCACTATCGGGGATTGGGATCTCGGCTTTCAAAGCCGGGTGGGGCCGGTACGCTGGATCGGTCCCTGGACCGACGAGCTGATCGTGCAAGCGGCCGAGGAGAAGCGTTCCATCGTCATCCTGCCCGTTGCGTTCGTGTCCGAACATTCGGAGACGCTGGTGGAACTCGATATCGAGTTCCGCAAGCTGGCGGAGAAATTCGGTGCTCCCGCCTACGTCCGCGCGCCCACGGTCTCTATCCATCCGGCTTTCATCGCCGGCCTTGCGAATATCGCGCGCGCCGCACTGGCCGATGGACGGCCGCTCGTTCCCTTCGGCAGCTGCGGCGCGCAATCGAAGCAGTGTCCCTGTAAGACGGGAGCGGGCCAAGCATGAGCAATCTCTATTCCTGGCTGCTGGCACTCCATATCATCGCCGTTATCGCCTGGATGGCGGGGATGCTCTATCTGCCGCGGCTTTACGTCTATCACGCCAAGGCGAAGCCCGGTTCGGAGCTGTCGGAGACATTCAAGGTGATGGAGCGGCGCCTGCTGCGGGCCATCATCAACCCGGCGATGATCGCCGCCTGGGTGCTGGGGCTGTTGCTCGCCTGGCAGGGCCACCACTGGGGCGAGGGCTGGTTTCACGCCAAGCTCGCCTTGCTCCTCTGCATGCAGCTCGTCCATGCGGGCTATGCCCGCTGGCGCCGGCAATTCGCCGCGGACGCCAACACCCATGGCGATCGCTTCTATCGCGCAATGAACGAAGTGCCGACCGTGTTGTTGATCCTGATCGTGCTGCTGGCGGTGCTGAAACCCTTCTGAAATCTGGGCGCACACGGTTTTTCCCGAATCTTCATTTGACAAAGCGCGGGCCCTTCTTTAGTCCATGAGGTCTGCCCTTCGCGGGCGACCGCGTCTTTGTGTCGTCTGACATCCCAATTTCGGTGGACTGCCCTGGCCCCATAGGCCCGGCTTCGCGCAGACCCACCCGATCTCCCATCCCCCCTATCGACCCCTCCGGAACGCCATGAACCTTCAAGAACTGAAAAAGAAATCCCCCGCGGACCTGCTGGTTTTCGCTGAAACCCTGCAGATCGAGAACGCCAGCAATCTACGCCGCCAGGACATGATGTTCGCGATCCTGAAGCGGCTGGCGGAGAACGACACCGCCATCTTCGGCGACGGGGTGCTGGAAATATTGCAGGACGGCTTCGGCTTCCTGCGTTCTCCGGAATCGAATTACCTACCCGGACCGGACGATATCTATGTCAGCCCCAGCCAGGTGCGCCGCTTCGGTTTGCGCACCGGCGACACGGTCGAGGGCCAGATCCGCGCGCCCAAGGAGGGCGAGCGATATTTCGCGCTGCTCAAGGTTAATACGATCAATTTTGACCAGCCGGACAAGGTCCGCCACCGGATCAACTTCGACAATCTGACGCCGCTTTACCCCGAGCGGCGCCTGAAGATCGAGGTCGAGGATCCGACCAAGAAGGATCTGACGACCCGGGTCATCGACCTGATCGCCCCGCTCGGCATGGGCCAGCGCGCCCTGATCGTGGCGCCGCCGCGTACCGGCAAAACGGTGATGCTGCAGAACATCGCGCATGCCGTCGCCAAGAACCATCCGGAGTGCTACCTGATCGTGCTCCTCATCGATGAACGCCCGGAAGAAGTCACCGACATGGCGCGTTCGGTGAAGGGCGAGGTGGTGAGTTCGACCTTCGACGAGCCGGCGGTGCGCCACGTCCAGGTTGCCGAGATGGTGATCGAAAAAGCCAAGCGCCTGGTCGAGCACAAGCGCGATGTTGTCATCCTGCTTGATTCGATTACGCGTCTGGCGCGCGCTTACAACACCGTCGTTCCCAGCTCCGGCAAGGTGCTCACCGGTGGTGTCGACGCCAATGCCCTGCAGCGGCCCAAGCGCTTCTTCGGTGCCGCGCGCAATATCGAGGAGGGCGGCTCGCTCACTATCATCGCGACGGCGCTGATCGATACCGGCAGCCGCATGGATGAAGTGATCTTCGAAGAGTTCAAGGGCACCGGTAACTCGGAAATCATTCTCGACCGCAAGCTTTCCGACAAGCGCACCTTCCCGGCCATCGACATCACCAAGTCCGGCACGCGCAAGGAAGAGCTGTTGGTGGACAAGGGCACCCTCAGCAAGATGTGGGTCCTGCGCCGCATCCTGATGCCCATGGGCGTGGTGGATGCGATGGAGTTCCTGGTCGACAAGCTGAAGCACTCCAAGGTCAATGCCGACTTCTTCCAGTCGATGAATCAGTAACGCTGGCTGGCGGCCGGGCATGGCATGCGGGCGTAAGGCTGGCCTGATGCTGGCGGCGCTGCTCGTCTGGGCGGTGCCGGGGATGGCGCAAACCGCAATAGCGCCGGACGATCCCAAACTGATCGCCAAGATGAACGAGGTTTGTCTCGCAACCGCGCTGCATAGCGGGGGTCTCGACCAGAAGACGCGGGATTTCTGCGGCTGCGTCTCGCCGGTGTTCTCACGCCACATGACGCCGGACTCGCGCGAGAAGCTGCTGGTGGAAAACCGCATCGATCTGCGCCCCAGCTATGATGACGACAACGCGACCTTCAATGACGTCACGAAGGTCTGCCCGCCGCAGCCCTGAGCGGCTATCTCTTGCCCAGCCTGCAGCGGCCTGCCTAGATGGCAGGCAAGACCGAGGGTCTGAGATATGCGCTGTCCGGCATGCGATCTCGATAATCGCGAGGGACGCAAGTTCTGCGCTGGTTGCGGCGCCGGGCTCGGCTGGGCTTGCGCCAAATGCGGCTATGCGAATGCTGCCGGCGAAGGCTTCTGCGGCGGCTGCGGCCAGGCTAGCCCGACGGCGGCGGCCGGAAACCAACAAGCCTTGGTCAAGCCAGGCGCGCCCAGCACAGCGGGCGACGAGCGCCGGCAAGTCGCCATCCTGTTCGCCGATCTGAGCGGCTTCACCGCGTTATCGAGCAAGCTGGATGCCGAGGATCTGCGCCAGCTCGTTGAGGCCTTCTACGCCAAGGTCGAGGGGGTCATCGCCCATTATGGCGGGACCGTCGACAAGCATATCGGCGATGCGGTTATGGCCTTGTTCGGCGCCCCCGTCGCCCATGGTGACGATGCGCTGCGTGCGGTGCGCGCCGCCCTCGATATCCAGCTGGCCGTGCCGGAACTCAAGGGGCCGTCGGGAGAACCGCTGGCAAGCCATGTCGGCATTGCCGGGGGCGAGGTGGTGGCGGGCGGCATTGGCCGCGGCTACACAGTGCTGGGCGATGCGGTGAATCTGGCCGCCCGGCTGGTCGAACTCGCTCGCCCGGGCGAGATCGTCATCTCCGATTCCCTGCATCGTCAGCTTCACGGTCAGATCGAAGCCAGCGCGCTAATGCCGGCCAATCTGAAGGGCATTCCTGGCCCGGTCACCGGCTGGCGGCTCGAGGCTCTCGCCAGCCCGGTGGGGTCGGCCACGCCCTTTGTTGGGCGCGAAGCCGATCTTTCCATGCTAGGCGGGTTGTTGCAGTCCTGCCGGGTTGGCAAGCGGGGGCGGATCGTCGTCTTGCGGGGCGAGGCCGGCATCGGCAAGAGCCGGCTGACCGAGGAGATCGCGCGACTGGCCCAGGCGCAGGATTTTGTCACCCACCGAACCCTGATTCTCGATTTTGGCACCGGCAAAGGCCAGGATGCCATCCGCCTGCTGATGCGCAGCCTGCTGATGATCCCGCCGGGCAGTGACAAGCAGGAGCGCAAGGCTGCCGCTGACCAAGCGACCGCTATCGGCTGGTTGTCCGCGGAAGACCGGCCCTCTCTGGACGATCTCCTGGACATCCCGAGCGAGGGCGAGGGGCGGACGCTGTACCAGGCCATGGATGAAAGCACCCGCCAGGCGCGCCGCCGGGGGCTGCTGACCGGCTTGGTGAAGCGCCTGGCCGCCGACCGGCCATTATTTCTGACGATCGAAGACGCGCATTGGGCCGATGCCGCTCTGCTGGAGGATCTTGCCGCCCTGGGGGCCGTCACCGCGGAAACGCCGCTGGTACTTGCGATTACGACGCGGCCGGAGGGTGACCCGCTCGATCGCAGCTGGCGGGCCAAGATCGGCGCCGCGGGCGTCAGCACCATCGATCTTTCGCCGCTGAGCGTGGCCGAATCCGCTGAACTGGCGGCGGACCTGCTGGGTAGCGGCGACGAGCGCATCGCGGCCTGTGTCGAGCGCGCCGGCGGCAACCCATTCTTCCTCGAGCAATTGCTGCGCCACACCGGCGAAGTCGCCGCCGCCGCCGTGCCGGCTTCGGTGCAGAGCCTGGTGCTGGGCCGGGCCGATCGGTTGCCTCCGGGGGAGAAGCGTGCCCTGCAGGCTGCCTCCATCCTGGGCCAGCGCGTCTCGCTCTCCGCCCTGCGCCATTTGCTCGGCGAACCGGGCTATGAGGCAAAAAACCTGATCGACCAGCAGTTCCTGCGTCAGGATGGCGGCGGGCTCGCTTTCGTTCACGCGCTGATGCGCGAGGGCATCTATGGCTCATTGCTGAAGACGCGCCGCCGCGAGCTGCATCGCGCTGCCGCCGTCTGGTTTGCCGAGCGCGACCTGCCGCTGCGCGCCCAGCATCTGGAAATGGCGGAGGATCCGGAAGCGTCGGCGGCCTATCTGGCCGCCGCGGAATCGACTGCCGCTGTTTACCGGATCGACCAGGCGTTGTCCCTCGCCCAGCGCGGCCTCGGGCTTGCCGAAACTGGCGGCGTGCGCACCGCGCTCGCCAATCTCGCCGGTGAATTGCTGCAAGGGATGGGACGGACAGGCGAGGCGATCGAGGCCTTCCAGTTGGCGAACGAGGGAGCGCCACCCGGCGCCCCGCATCTACGCGCCCTTCTTGGCCTGGCCCAAGGTCTTTCGGTCCAGGACAAATTCGATGATGTCGCTGTGACGCTCGACCGCGCCCAGAAGGAGGCGGAAGCCATGGAGCTTCTGCCCGAGCGCTCGCGCATCCATACGCTGCGCGGCAACGCCTATTTCCCACGTGGTGATATCGCGCGCTGTTTGGCCGAACACAGCGAGGCTCTGCGCCTGGCGGAGGTATCGGGCGCCATGGAGGAACAGGCGCGCGCGCTTGGTGGCCTTGCCGATGCGTATTACATGCGCGGCCTGTTTCGCACCTCCGGCAAAATGTTCGAGCGCTGCGTGGACATCAGCGCCAGCCAGGGTTTCCGTCGCATCGAGGCCGCCAACCTGCCCATGCTGGGCATGATGGTGATGATGGATAGGGAGCTGGAGAAGGCACTCCATCTAGCGCAGCGCGCCGTCACCATGGCCGAGCAGATCGGC
>DASXQK010000207.1:0-9294 GCA_036493015.1 Dongiaceae bacterium
AACCTGCTGGGCGATCCATCACGGCGCGATCTTTATGTCTATCTGCCGCCGGGATTCAAAGCGGGCGATCATCCGCCGCTGCTGGTCGACCTGGTCGGGTTCACCGGCTCGGGGCAATCGCATATCAGCTGGAAGAATTTCGGCGAGAACGCGCCGGAGCGCCTCGACCGGCTGATTGGCGAGGGCAAGATGCCGCCGGTGGCCGTCGCCTTTCCCGATTGCTTCAGCCGGCTGGGCGGCAATCAATACATCAACAGCGCCTCGATCGGCCGCTACGAGGATTATCTGCTGGGCGAAGTGGTGCCCTTGGTGGAAAAGATGCTGGGCGTGGGCGGCGATGGCCGGCGCGGCGTCTTCGGCAAGTCCTCCGGCGGCTATGGCGCCATCGTTCATGCCATGCGCCATGCGGATTTCTGGGCCGCCGCCGCCTGCCATTCCGGCGATATGGCCTTCGAGCTTTGCTATCTGGTCGACCTGCCCAAGGTGCTGATGGAACTTGCCAGTAGCCATGGCGGCTCCATCGAGCGTTTCATCCGCCATTTCGAAGCGGCGCTGAAACCCGCCGACAAGGATATGCTGGTGCTGAACTTCATCGCCATGGCGGCGAGTTACGATCCCGATCCCGCGCAGTTTCTCGGCATCCGTCTTCCCTGCGATCCCGAAACGGCCGAGCTGATGCCGGAGCGCTGGGCGAACTGGCAGGCCCACGACCCGGTTCGCATGGCAGAGAAGTCGGTTGCCCATCTGCGCAAGCTGAAGGCGCTCTATATCGATTGCGGCGAGCGCGACCAGTTCAACCTGGTGTTCGGCGCGCGCCAGTTGAACCGCACGCTGAAGCGGCTCGGCATCGCCCATCGCTATGAGGAGTTTCCCGACGATCACTCTTCCGTCGATTATCGAATGGATGAAAGCCTGCCCTTCCTCGCCAGGGCGCTGAGCTGAATCGCCGGGCTGTCAGGTCGCCCGTGATCGCGATCCTCTGGACCTATCGAGTCGAGCCGTCCTGGGCGGCGTTGTTCGAGGCCATCTACGGACCTGAAGGCGACTGGGCTCAGCTTTTTCGCCAGGCCGATGGCTATCGCGGTACGGAGTTGCTGGTCGAGAGCGAGGGCCGCTATCTCACCATCGACCGCTGGGAGAGCGCTGAAGCATTCCGGCTGTTCAAGCAGCGCTTCGCCGATGCCTACGCGCTGCTCGATACCCGCTGCGAGGCGCTGACCGAGGCGCAGGAATTTATCGGCGAGTTCGAGGTCTACGCGTCTGATCGCATCAAGCCTTCAACTTGAGGCGTGAATCAGCCGCGCTCTAAATAGATTAGAGCAAGAATCACGAATCAGGTTGGACCAACCTGATCCGATCTTGCTCTAGGACCGCGGGCGGGTAACTGCCTGCCACCCGCGCGCGCTGGCGCACGAGCGCCAGCACCGTATCGATCGTTGGGGTTTCGATCCCTACCAGATCGCCCATCTCCGCGATCACACCGGTCAAGGCGTCGATCTCCATGGGCCGGCCTTGTTCCATATCCTGCAGCATGGAGGTCTTGTGCTCGCCGACATCGCGGGCCCAGGCGATGCGGGTATCGACATCGATGGGCAGCTCGACACCCAGGGATCGGGCAATTGTCTCGGCTTCCACCATCATCGCCCGCAGCACGGCATATACGGCCGGATCGTTGGCCATGCCGGCCAGCGTGCCATGGGTCAGCGCGCTGACGACGTTGAGGGAAAGATTGCCCCAGAGCTTCAGCCAGATATCGTCGCGGATCTTCGGCCTGACCGGCGCCTTGAATCCGGCTTCCGTCAACGCTTGCGAAAGTGCCTTGACGCGCTCGCTGGCTTGACCGCTGGGCTCGCCCAGCATGAAGCGGTTACCGTGGCCATGGCGCACCACGCCGGGCTCGACGATCTCGGCTGCGGGATAGACGACGCATCCGATGCAGCGGGCCGGTGGAATGGCCCGCCAGAGTTGCCCGCCGGGATCGATGCTGGCGAGTTGGCGGTCCTTCCACGGGCCTTCCTGATTCCAGAAATACCACCAGGGAATACCGTTCATCGCCGTGACCACGGCCGTGCCGGGGCCCAGCAGCGGACCCATGCGCTCGGCAATCGGCACCACGCCGGTCGCCTTCACGGCGACGATGACATGGTCCTGCGGGCCGGCCTCATTTGGATCTTCGGCGGCGCGCGGACGGACGAGGATCTCCTCGTCCTGGGAGAACAGCTTCAGCCCCCTGGCCTTGATCGCCGCCAGATGGGGTCCGCGGGCGATGACGGTGACATCCTGACCGGCACGCGCCAGCTTTGCCGCCAGCAGGCCGCCGATGGCACCCGCGCCATAGATGCAGATTTTCACAATCCGGCTGCCGGAAGGATCAGCCTTCTTTTTTCTGCCGGGTCAGCGCTTCGAGCTGGCGCTGCAGCGCATCCATCTGCGCCTTGAGCGCATCGAAATTCTCGCCGGCGGGCTTCGCCGGGGCAGCGCCACCCACAGGCTTTTCCGCCGGCGGCTTGAAGGGATTCCACATGCGCATGGCCTGTTCGAGGAAGGCCATGTTCTGCTTGCCCAGCTCCTCGAAGCGGCTGAAGGGGAACATGCCCCCGAAGCTCTCCTGCAGGTATTTTCGCATCTGCTCCTGGTTCAGCGCGAACGAGTTCATGCTCTGCTCGAGATAGCGGGGCAGCAGGAATTGCAGATTGTCGCCATAGAAGCTGATGAGCTGGCGCAGGAAGTTGATGGGCAGCAGGTTCTGGCCGCCCTTGCTTTCTTCTTCCACGATGATCTGGGTCAATACCGAGCGGGTGATGTCCTCGCCGGTCTTGGCGTCGAAGACCACAAACTCGACCCCGTCCTTCACCATCTGGCAGAGATGATCCAGAGTCACATAACTGCTGGTCGCCGTGTTGTAGAGCCGGCGATTGGCGTATTTCTTGATCGTGACCGGCGCCTTGCTGGAGCTGCCGGTTTCTGGGTTTCCGGAGGGTGCGTTTTCGGCAGGTTCGGCCATGGCGGCGGCTCACCAAATTGGGGCGGAGGGAGTGCCGCCAAGGCATTTCTTTGGCAGCGCACCCGGTAAATTCATGCGCTGCAGCATATCAGGGTTGGGGGCGGCCCTGGCAAGGGTGAGCTGCTGGGAAGCCAAGCTGTTGTTGCAGCGCAATTATTGCAGCGCCCATAGCCTTGGGCCCGCCTGAGTGGCTATAGTTTTGCCATGTCTGAGCCGCCGAATCTGGAGGCGCTGGCGCGCCGCTATCTCGATCTCTGGCAGGACCAGGCAACGGCCCTGGCAGGCGATGCCGAGCTGGCCCGCCAGATCGGCCAATGGCTTTCCATGATGCAGGCGGGGATGGTTCATGGCTTCCAGTCACCCAATGCCCCCAAGCCCGCCGGTAAAGCCCCGACCGGCGAAACCCCAGCCGGCAAAACCGAGGCTGGGGCCGCGTCCGCTGCCGCTCCACTTGGCGGCGGCCAGCTTGGCTTGGACGAACTCGCTCGCCGCCTTGCCGCTCTTGAGAAGCGGCTCGATCGCCTGGAGGCCGGAGCTCAAGGCGGCCGCCCAAAGCCTCGTCGGCGAACTCGCAGCAGCAAAGCCTGAGGACGTAGCCTCCGCGGTCGCCGCCGAGGCCGGGCGTCGCTTGGCTGCCTTCCTGGACGGCATGACGGCCTATCGACGCCACGCCTATCGTCGCACCGAATCCGATGCCCCGGTGATCTGGCGCGAAGGCACTACCCGGCTTCTCGATTATTCGGCTGGTGGCAACGGCGTGCCGCTGCTCGTCATCCCCTCGCTGATCAACCGCGCCTATATCCTGGATCTGGAGCCGGAGCGAAGCTTCCTGCGCTTTCTCGCCGGTGAGGGATTCCGGCCTTATCTCATCGACTGGGCCGAACCCGGAAAAGCCGAGCGCGCTTTCTCTCTCGACGACTACATCACCGGCCGATTGTCGCGCGCGCTGGATATCGTGACCCGGCACGCCGAGGCAAAGCCCGTCGCCATCGGCTATTGCATGGGTGGCTTGCTCGCGCTGGGCCTGGCGCAACACCGGCAAAGCGATCTCGCTGGCCTGGCTTTGCTGGCCACGCCCTGGGATTTCCATGCCGAGCGCATCGAGCAGGCCAGGCTCATTGGCGCCATGACGCCCGGATTTGAATCCTTGTTTGGCCTGTTGGGCGAGCTTCCCGTCGATATCATCCAGGCGCTGTTTGCGGCATTGGATCCCAGCCTGGCCTTGCGCAAGTTTCTCAATTTCGCGGCCCTCGATCCCGCTTCGGCCAAGGCACGGCAGTTCGTGGCGCTCGAGGATTGGCTGAACGATGGCGTGGCACTGGCGGCCCCCGTAGCGCGGGAGACGCTTGGTGATTGGTATGGTGCCAACGCCACCATGCGAGGCAAGTGGAAACTCGCCGGCCGGCCGGTGCGCCCGGCGACGATCCAGATACCGGCCATTGCCGTCATCCCGGATCAGGATCGTATCGTGCCGCCGGCCTCGGCCTTGGCGCTGGCGAACGCAATCCCCACATGCGAGGTCCTGCGCACCGCCACCGGCCATATCGGCATGATGGCGGGCGCGAAGGCGTTGGTCGACGTGTGGCAACCATTGGCTTCCTGGCTGCGCCGGCTGGGGCTTTCTTGCACCGCAACAAGGCGGCCGGTATTGTCGAAAAAGCCCTCGCCAGCCAGGCCTGCACACAGGAGAAAATCATGACCGATGTCGTCATCGTCGGCGCCGCGCGAACAGCCATCGGCGCCTTCAACGGCGGGCTTTCCAGCCTGCCTGCTCATATGCTGGGCAAGGTTGCCATCGAGGCTGCGCTCTCCCGCGCCAAGGTAGCACCGGGCGAGGTGGACGAGGTCGTACTGGGCCAGATCCTGACGGCGGGCGAGGGGCAGAATCCCGGCCGCCAGGCGGCGATCGCCGCCGGTATTCCGGTGGAAAAGACGGCCTATCTGGTGAATCAGCTCTGTGGCTCGGGCCTGCGCACGGTGGCGCTGGGTTATCAGGCGATCCGCAACGGCGACAGCGCCATCGTGGTGGCCGGCGGCCAGGAGAGCATGAGCCAGGCCCCCCACTGCAGCTATCTGCGCAGCGGGGTGAAGATGGGCAATGTCGAACTCATCGACACCATGATCAAGGATGGCCTCTGGGATGCCTTCAACGGCTATCACATGGGCAACACGGCCGAGAACGTCGCCGAGAAATGGCAAATCACCCGGCCCGACCAGGATGCGTTTGCCGCCGCCTCGCAACAGAAGGCGGAAGCCGCGCAGAAATCCGGCCGCCTGAAAGACGAGATCGTTCCGGTGACGATCAGCGGCCGCAAGGGCGATGTCATCGTCGATACCGACGAGTTCCCGCGCCATGGCACGACGGTCGATCAGCTCGCCAAGCTGCGGGCGTCATTCCGCAAGGACGGCGGCACGGTGACGGCGGGCAATGCCTCCGGCATCAATGATGGCGCGGCCGCGGTCGTTCTGATGTCGGCCAAGCAGGCGGCCTCCCGCGGCCTGACGCCGCTGGCGCGCATCGTCTCCTGGGCCACGGCCGGCGTCGATCCGGCGATCATGGGCTCCGGCCCCATTCCCGCCAGCCGTGCGGCCCTCGTGAAAGCGGGCTGGAAGAAAGAGGATCTCGATCTGATCGAGGCCAATGAGGCCTTTGCCGCGCAAGCCTGTGCGGTGAACAAGGAACTCGGCTGGGATACCAGCAAGGTCAACGTCAATGGCGGCGCCATTGCGCTGGGCCACCCCATCGGCGCTTCCGGTGCCCGCGTGCTGGTGACCCTGCTGCATGAGATGCAGAAGCGCAACGCCAAGAAGGGCCTCGCCACGCTCTGCATCGGCGGCGGCATGGGCATTGCCATGTGTGTCGAACGCTAAATGCGTCGAACACTGATTACAGCGATAACAAAAAACCTGACAGGGAGGCTTTGATGGCAAGGGTGGCGGTAGTGACCGGCGGCACGCGCGGCATCGGCGAAGCGATCTCCATGACGCTCGACAAGGCAGGCTACAAGGTCGCTGCCACCTATATCGGCAACGATGCCCGCGCCCAGGAGTTCTCCAAGCGCACCGGCATCAAGACGTTCAAGTTCGATGTCGGCGATTTTCCGGCAGTGCAGGCCGGGATCAAGGAGATCGAAGGCGCGCTTGGCCCCGTCGATGTGGTGGTCAACAATGCCGGCATTACCCGCGACGGCACCTTGCAGCGCATGAGCTGGGAGAACTGGAACGAGGTGGTGAATACCAATCTCGGTTCCTGCTTCAACATGTGCCGCGGCGTCATCGACGGCATGCGCGCCCGCGGCTTCGGCCGCATCGTCAATATCGGCTCGATCAACGGCCAGGCCGGCCAGTATGGCCAGGTCAACTATGCCGCCGCCAAATCCGGCATCCACGGCTTCACCAAGGCGCTGGCGCAGGAGGGTGCGCGCAACGGCATCACCGTGAACGCGATCGCGCCCGGCTACATCGATACCGACATGGTCCGTGCCGTGCCGGCGCCGGTGCTGGAGAAGATCGTCGCCAAGATTCCGGTCGGCCGGCTGGGCAAGGCCGAAGAGATTGCTCGCGGCGTGCTGTTCCTGGTGGGCGACGATGCCGGTTTCATCACCGGCTCGACGCTCTCCATCAACGGCGGCCAGCACATGTATTGAAGATTTACCGCTAAGGGGAACAGCGAATGGCTCTGGTCAAGTTTATCGAATATGCCGATGCCAGCCCGGAAGTGCGCGCGGTCTATGACGACATCATGGCCTCGCGCAAGGTCGACTGGATCACCAATTTCTGGAAGGCGCTGGCCAGCGATCCCGCGACCCTCAAACGCACCTGGGACAGCGTAAAGCAGGTGATGGAGCCGGGTTCGCTCGATGCGCTGACCAAGGAGATGATCTACATTGCCGTCAGCGTCACCAACAATTGCGGCTACTGCATCAACAGCCACACCGCGGGCGCCCGCAAGGCCGGCATGACCGACGCCATGTTTGGTGAACTCCAGGCGGTGGTCGCCATGGCCAATGAGACGAACCGCCTGGCCAACGGCTATCAGGTGGAAATCGACGAGCGCGTGGCCAAGGCAGCGAAGCAGCGGTAGTCGGATCGCGAATCTCTGCAGCACTCGTCGACCTCGTTCGTCATGCCCGCGAAGGCACGCATCCACGACTTGGGTCGAAGAAAAAAGTCGTGGATGCTCGGTCTGGCCTTCGGCCTGCCGCATACGGTGCTCTCTTGGAATTCGTTGTCACCTGTATTACATTTGATCTCGATGTAATACAGGTGTGCCATGAGTGATTCAGAAATCCTTTCCGTCCGTCTGCCGCCGGCTCTCAAGGCAAAGCTCGACAAGATTGCTGCCGGCATGGATCGCCCGCGCAATTGGGTGGTAAAGCGCGCGCTCGAGGACTATGTCGCGGCCCAGACGTGGCAGATCGCGCAGATCAGGCATGGCTTAAAGGACGCCGAGGCCGGTCGCTTCGCGAGCGAGGCCGAGGTCGAAGCGGCCTTTGCCCGCTTTACGCGCCCTCGCCGCCGTGCGGGTTAGGTGGACAGCCCATGCGGTCAATCAGCTTGGGTCGATTGGCGCCTACATAGGCCAGCATAACCCGGCGGCTGCCGCCTCAATCATGAAGCGTCTGTACAATGCAACGGATGCGCTGACACGCTTTCCGATGATGGGTCACGAGGGCAGGCTTCCCGGTACGCGCGAACTCTCGGTGCCTGGCACGCCTTACATCATTCCCTATCGGATCGCTGGCGATCGCATCGATGTTCTGGCCGTATTTCATGGGGCGCAATCGCGCGATCTGCCATGACTCCCTCCCGTCTCACCGCCACCCTGATCGGCGGCATTGCCGTGCTGCTATGGGCGACGCTGGCGCTCTTCACCACCTCGGCAGCGGAGATTCCGCCCTTCGAGCTGGTGGCGGCCACGTTCACGGTCGCCTTCCTGCTATTCCTCGGCAAATGGGCCTACGGCCGGTGGCAGGGTGGCGCACCCATCCTTTCCCATCTCCGCCAGCCCGCGCGTGCCTGGCTGATCGGCGTTGTCGGCCTCTTCGGTTATCACGCGCTCTATTTCACCGCCTTCGCTCATGCACCGGCAGTGGAGGCGAGCCTGATCGCCTATCTCTGGCCGCTGCTGCTGGTCCTGTTCTCCGCTTTGTTGCCGGGCGAGCATCTGCGCTGGTGGCATGTCGCCGGCGGCATTGCAGGCTTCACCGGGGCGGCATTGCTGGTTTTGCAGAAGGCCGGCGGCGGGGTTGGTTTCGACCACGCCTATGCGCTCGGTTATCTCGCAGCGCTGGGCTGCGCCTTTACCTGGTCGGGCTATTCCCTGCTCAGCCGGCGCCTCGGCCATGTGCCGAGCGATGCGGTGGGCGGATTCTGCGGTGTCACCGCCATCCTGGGGCTTGTCACCCACCTGCTCATCGAACCGACGGTCTGGCCCGGCCCCGTCGGCTGGCTTGCCGTGCTGGCGCTGGGCCTGGGTCCTGTCGGTATTGCCTTCTTCGTCTGGGATTACGGCGTGAAGCGCGGCGACATTCAGGTGCTGGGGGCGCTTGCCTATGCCTCGCCCCTGATATCGACGCTGCTGCTCGTGCTGTTCGGCCGGGCCGAGGCCAGCGCCATGCTGGCACTCGCCTGCTTGCTTATCGTCGGCGGAGCCTTCCTCGCGGCGAAAGATATTTTCCGGCATCGCGCTGGCCCCGCATAGAGGGAACCCACCCCGGCGGGGCCATCTCGAAACCCGCAAAGTCGAAGGCCGGCGTCACCGCGATCCTGGGCCTGGTTACCCATCTGTTGATAGAACCTACAATTACACCCAGCCTCACTGGCTTGCTTGCCGTGCTGGCGCTGGGCCTGGGCCCGGTCGGCATCGCCTTTTTCGTCTGGGATTACGGTGTCAAGCGCGGCGATATCCAGGTGCTGGGGGCGCTCGCCTATGCCTCCCCGCTGATCTCGACGCTGTTGCTCGTGCTGTTCGGCCGGGCTGAGGCCAGCGCCATGCTGGCGCTTGCCTGCCTGCTCATCGTCGGCGGAGCCTTCCTCGCGGCGAAAGATATTTTCCGGCGTCGCGCTGGCCCCGCATAGAGGGCGATCAGCCAAGCTTAAAGTATTTCCATCCTTGAATAAACAGGCGGCCCAACGTGACGGTCAGCACACTGAACCCAACTAAGCATTTAAGGGCAACTGCGACGTCGAAACTAGCTTAAACGCTTCAGTCATGCAGCATGAGGAAGTTCACAATGAGCCAGATCGACGCCCATTAAATCAACGCCGGCTATCTGTCCCAGTGCGGT
>DASXQK010000208.1:0-6586 GCA_036493015.1 Dongiaceae bacterium
ACCTACCTTGCCCATCCCTTCGGCCAGCGCCCGGCCATGGAGGTCGCAAGGCGTCTGGCGGACGAGCAGAACATCCTGGCGCTGCCTGGCAGCATGTTCGGCCCGGCCCAGGACGGGTTCCTGCGTCTCGCCTTCGCCAATGCCGAAGCCGCCATGATGCCGGAGCTGGCAAAGCGGCTGGCCGCGGACGCGGCGAAAGGCTGACTGGGCCGGTGCCGCCAAGAGCTGATAGGGCTCGCTACTCCTGCTCGAGCGCTGCAAGGGCCGCGCCATACCAGGGCCAGGCGCGCACGGTACTGGCATTCTCGACGACATAGACGCGGCGCCTGAAGTCCGGCGCACCGGCGACCGGATGCAAACGTCCGAGCGCGATCTGTTCGCGGGCGATGCGTCGCGGCAGATAGCCACTGCCGCCATGGCGCAGCAGGTGATCGACAGCCCACTCGGAAGAGGCAATGGTTACCGAAGCCGGGACATCGGCGGCAAAGGCCTCAGCATGACGCCGGCGGAACTCGTCGCCGTGATCGACGAAGACATACCCCGCGCCCGGCTGGGCGCTTGCGCCTTCCCCGGTTGAAACCATCACCAGCTCGTCGTCGACGAGCACGCGGCTGGTGAAGTCTTCACCCGCCTGCGGCACGTAGCAGAAGGCGAGATCGACGAGGCCGATGGAGAGCCAGCGGTCGATCTGTCGCTGCTCGCCCGGCCAGAGAGCAATGACGACCCCCGGCGCGTGTATTCGAACGTAGTCGAGGAAGCGCTGGCCGATACCCTGCCAGAGGTCGAATTCGAGACCGACATTGCAAGCCGCCTCGAACCCCTCGGGCAGCGACACCTCGTAGCGTGCCTGGCGCCAGAGCTGCACCATGACCTCGGCATAGCGGCGAAACTTGAATCCGGCCGAAGTCAGCTCCGCTCCCGATTTGTAGCGGTGAATCAGTTTCTGCCCGACCTCCTCCTCCAGCGCCGATATGCGCGCGGTAACGGTCGATTGCGTCACGTTGAGCCGCTGGGAGGCGGCGACCAGACTGCCGGTCTCGATCACTTCCAGGAAGGTGCGGACTTCGTTCAGGTTCATGTTTCAAGTTCGGGTATTTCGAACATTATCGCAAAAATAATTCGTTTTTCAAACCTAAAGCCTCCTGCCAATGTGCCTTGGCAGTCAACCAAGGATACGACCGATGGATTTCATCCATTTTCTCTCGAGCCACATGCTGAACCCGAGCCTGGGCGGCAAGCGCCTGTACAAGGAGGTGCTGGAACTGGCCCTTCATGCCGAGCAACTGGGCTATCACGGCGTGGGCCTGCCGGAGCATCACCTGCAAAACCTGCTGCTGATTCCCTCGCCGCTACAAATGGCCGTGAAGATTGCCGCCCATACGAGCCGGGTGAAGCTCGTCACCTCGGTCTGCCAACTGCCGTTGCGCGACATGCGCATCTTTGCCGGCGAGGTCGTCCAGGCCCAGGTGCTCTGCGAGGGCCGGCTGATGCTCGGCGTCGGCAAGGGCGCCTTCGCCACCGAGGTCGAGCGCATGGGCGTGCCCTTCGACCAGACCAAGCCGCGCTTTGAGGAAGACCTCAGGCTGCTGGAAGCGCTGCTCACCCAGGAAGAAGTTTCCTGGAACAGCCCGCGCTACAAATTCGAATCCCTCACCATCATGCCGCGCCCGGAGGATCCGATCCCCCTGATGGTAGCGGTGATGAATCCGCTGGGCATCGAGGCGGCGGCCAAGGCCGGCCATCATGTGCAGACGACGCCCCTTGGCGGCAGCCATCAGCAACTGATGGATCAGGTGAATGCCTTTCGCCGCGGCAAGGCGGCGGCAGGCCGTCCCCTGGATACACGCCTCAGCCTGCAGCGCGGGATGTTCCTGGTGCGTAGCGAGAAAGATCGCCAGCACATCGCTGAGCACGCCTACACCTACTACAAGAGCTTCGACAATGTGTTCGGCGGCGCGGGAATCGTGGACAAGGGCATCGTTCGTCCCCTGCCGCGCAAGCAGACGCTTGCCGAACTTTCGGCCAATCTTCTGATCTGCGGGCCTGGCGAGATGATCGACAGGCTTTCCGAATATTCGGAGCTCGGCATCGACGACGTGATCGCGACGACCAATTTCGGGCAGGAACACGCGATGACTCTGGAGATGATGAGTCATTTCGCCGAAGAGGTCATGCCGCATTTCAAGAAGGCCCCGGCCGCCATGGCGCCCGCGCCCGTGGCGCCCACCCCCGTGGCTTACGTCGCCTGAGCGGTATTTCAGCGTTGTTTCTCGACTAAAACAAAGAGGACGATTGTGCCGACCATCAGAGTTGAAATGTTAAAGGGCCGCACGGCCGAGCAGAAAAAGAGAATCGCCAAAGAACTCGTCGACGGCTTCATCCGCGGCGCCGGCGCCGGCCGGCCCGACGCCTTCCACGTCTTGTTCACCGAGGTGGACAAGGACGACTGGGTCGTCGGCTACGAGACGATGCGCGAAAAATATCCCGACAAGTAAGAAGCAGTAAGTGACATGACGGCCCCGGTTCGCTCCGCCTTCTCCGTCGAGGGAGAAGGCCCGGCGCTTTTCCTGATTCACGGCATCGGCGCCTCGCGGGCCTCCTTCGCCGGACTGGTGCCGCATCTCAAGGGCCGATTCCGCTGCATCAGCTATGACCTGCGCGGCCATGGCGTGTCGCCCACGCCCCGCCCGCCCTACACGCTGGAAGATCTGGTCGAGGATCTGGAGGCGCTCCGAGCCGAGCTGGGCATCGACAAGGCGCATTTCGCCGGCCATTCCCTGGGCGGGATGATCGGCCCGGCCTATGCGCGCAAATATCCCCAACATGTGTTGAGCCTCGGACTCTATTCCACCGCCGCCTTCCGCACAGCCGACGACAGCGCCAAGGTCAAGGGCGTGGTTGCGGCAATGCGCGGCAAGGGCATCCCGCAAATCCTGGAGACGCTGAAGGACCGCTGGTTCACACCGGAATTCGCCCAGCGCCGGCCCGAGGTTATCGAGCGGCGCATGCAGCAGGTCATCGATACCGACCCGGAAGTCTTCCTCTCGGTCTTCGACATCTACGCCGAAACCGAGATGGCGCCTTGGCTGAATGAGGTAAAGCACCCGTCCCTCGTCCTGACGGGTGAAAACGATGGCGGCTGCAATCCGCGGCTCAACAAGCAGATCGCCGCCGCCCTGCCGGATTCGGAACTGGTCATTCTGCCGGTGCTGCGCCACGCGATCCTTCTGGAAGCGGCCGACCAGGTGGCATCACCCATATTTGATTTCCTGAATCGCCACCGCGGCGCGTAAGCGCCGGCCAGGCGCGTTGTCTTGTGGGGAGACAATTGCGCCCGATACGGGGGCCCTGCATGGCAGTCCTGCGCCCGGCTGTCTGGCCCCCAACCCCTGCAGTCTTTAGAACGGAGCCTTCGCAGTTCGCGTGACAGGCGCTCCTTGCCCAATTCCGTTCTCTACGGCCTGACCGTCGCCATCTGGGGCACCTCCTGGTACGTCATGAGGCTCCAGACCGGCGTCGTCTCGGAGGCGGTGGTGACCGCCTATCGTTTCCTGCTGGCAGCCGCCATCCTGATCGCCTTCTGCCTCGCCACCCGCCGGCGGCTGCGTTATGGGCCGCGCGATCATCTGTTCATGGCGATCCAGGGTTCCTGCCTGTTCTCGCTGAACTACATCCTGTTCTACATGGCTGCCCAGGACATGCCGAGCGGGCTGATGGCCGTCTGTTTCTCGACTGTCCTGCTGATGAACATCGCCAACGGCGCCCTTTTCTTTCGCACACCCGTGGATACCCGCGTGCTGCTCGGTGCGTTGCTGGGGCTTTGCGGCCTCACTTTCATCTTTTGGCCTGAGGTTGCCGCCTTTGGCCTGCATGGCAAGGCCGTAACAGGACTGATCCTGTCGCTGATCGCCACATATCTCGCTTCGCTCGGCAACATGGTGACGGTGCGCCACAAGCATGCCGGCGTGCCGCTGATGGAAAGCAATGCCATCGGCATGGCCTATGGCGCGATCTGCTCGCTGATCGTCACCGCCATCATGCGGGATCCGATCGTCTATGATCCGCGGCTGACGTTCTCCATCGCATTGGTCTATCTCGCGCTGGTCGCCTCCATTGTCGGTTTCGGCTGCTATCTGACCTTGATCCGGCGCATCGGTGCAGACCGCGCGGCCTATACGACCGTGCTGTTTCCCATCGTGGCACTCGGCGTCTCCACCTGGCTGGAGGATTACCACTGGACACAGCTGGCCGGGATGGGCGTCGCTCTGGTACTGCTCGGCAATGTTATCGTCCTGATGCGCCGCAAACTCGTGGTCGAGGAACCCTTAACGACATGAACCTGCCCATCCGCCAACAGATCGAAGAGCTCGAGGATTCCAAGATTGTCGACGTCTGGCGCCGAGGCTTCGGCAAGCCGGGCCTGATCATGCTGGGTGTCGGCGAAGGCGATCTGGCAACGCCGAAATTCATTGCCGACGTTGCCTATAAATCGCTGCTCGACGGCGAGACTTTTTATACCCACAAGCGCGGCATTCCCGAGTTGCGCCAGGCGCTCGCCACCTATCACAAGCGCCATTGGGGTGTGGAGATCGCCGATGAGCGCATCGCCGTCACCTCCGCCGGCATGAATGCGATGATCGTCATCATGGAGATCGCCATCAATGCCGGCGACAACATGGTGGCTGTCTCTCCCGTCTGGCCCAATATCTTCGCAACGGTGGAGATCATGGGTGGCGAGGTGCGCATGGTGGCGCTGGCGAACGAAGCCGCGCACTGGCATCTCGATCTCGACAAGCTGTTCGCTGCCTGCGATGCGCGCACCAAGGTCATCTATGCCGCCTCGCCCGGCAATCCGACTGGCTGGGTCATGCCGGCCGATCAGATGCAGGCGATCGTCGAATTCTGCCGGCGCAAGAATATCTGGTTCGTCTGCGACGAAGTCTATAGCCGCCTGATCTATGACCGGCCGGTCGCGCCCTCGGTGCTGCAATTCGCCAAGCCCGACGATCCGGTCATCGCCGTGAACAGTTTCTCCAAGACCTGGGCCATGACCGGCTGGCGGCTCGGCTGGATGGTGATGCCCAAGGCCCTGCATCCCGTTGTCGAGCGCCTGCTGGAATTCAATACCAGCGGCGGCCAGCCTTTCCTGCAGCGCGCAGCGGTGGCGGCCATCGAACAGGGCGAATCCTTCGTAGCCGAACAGCTCGAACGTTTTCGCGCCGGGCGCGATCTGGTGACCCAGCGCCTGGGCGGCATGAAGCGGGTAAGGGTGACGCAAACCGATGCGGCCTTTTATCTGATGTTCGAAGTTGACGGCGAACCAGACTCCCATAAGCTCGCCATCAAGCTGGTGGACGAGGCGCGCGTCGGCATGGCGCCGGGTGCTGCATTTGGCACCGGCGGCGAAGGCTTCCTTCGCCTGTGCTTTGCCTCCAGCACCAAGCGCCTGGGCGAGGCGATGGATCGTCTCGAACCTTTCCTGGACTGAAGGAGACGCTCATGCAGCCGCAGGCCATAGCCCCGATCCGCATCGGCGGGCTTGAGATCCGCTATCTCCTCGACGGTACGGTGAGCGGCACCGCGACGGGCATGTTCGAGCTGACGGTCGGGCCGGGTGCGCGTGTGCCGCCGGCCCACAGCCATAGCGGCAATGAAGAGATCGTCTATGTGCTGGAGGGAAAGCTGCGTTATTCGGTGGGCGAGGAGACGCGCGATCTCGGCCCCGGCGATCGCATGTACACACCGCGCGGTGTGGTACATGCCTTCAGCAATCCCCATGAGGCAACCGCCAAGGCCCTCATCATGCTGACGCCGGATATCGGTGCTCAGTATTTTCGCGACGTCGCCGAGATTGCGGGCGCTGCCGGCGGGCCGGACCCGGCGAAGATGGCGGCGATGATGAATAAATACGGCCTCGTCCTCGCGCGCCCGAAACCGCAGGCGTAGATATCGCCACCTACCCCGTCGGATCGTCGCGGCCGAGATTGGCTTCATCCACCAGCCAGTCGCGGAAGGCGACGATCTTCGGCCGCGTCGCCGACAGCGAGGGCGTCACCACGTAATAGGCATAGTCGGTCGGCAGGGTGACTTCGAAGAGGCGCACCAGGCGGCCTGCCACGAGATCGTCGCCGGCAAGCGCATTTTGCGTCAGCGCCACGCCGAGACCGTCGATAGCCGCCTGCAACATCAGGTTTGAATAATTGAAACTGAGCGCATGCTGGGGCACCAGATCGGTCACACCCGCCGCATCCAGCCAGAGCTGCCAGAAATCCACCCTCCAATCGTAGTCCGTCAGCAGCGTGTGGCGGCGCAGATCCTGGATCGTCTTCAGCGGCAGCGGACCTTCGAGCAGCTTCGGGCTGCAGACCGGAAACATGCTCTCGCGAATCAGCAGATCGGAGCGCAGATCGCCGCTCCAATTGCCGCGCCCATAGCGCACCGCGACATCCACATCTTCGCGATCGAAATCGACGAGATCGGGCGTCGCCGACACGCGCACATCGATGTCGGGATGGCGCTCGCGGAATCGGCGCAGCCGTGGCACCAGCCATTTGCTGGCAAAGGAGGGCATGACGCTGACCGTCAA
>DASXQK010000209.1:0-5530 GCA_036493015.1 Dongiaceae bacterium
TACAATCTGCTGCAATCCGGCCGCCTGCTCAGCGATGCCTGCATCAGCTTCACCGACAATTGCGTGGTGGGCATCGAGGCCAATCGCGCGCGTATCGAGGAGCTGATGAAGAAGTCGCTGATGCTGGTGACGGCGCTGACCCCCCATATCGGCTATGACAATGCGGCCAAGGTCGCCAAGAAGGCGCAGAAGGAAAATACCGGACTCAAGGAAGCGGCAATGGCGCTCGGTTTCCTGACCGCCGAACAGTTTGACCAGTGGGTGCGCCCACAGGACATGGTGGGGCCGAGCAAGTAACGCCATGGCGCTGACCAAGCGCTCCGTGACGGTTGCCGGCCACCGCACCAGCCTGTCGCTGGAGCCGGAATTCTGGGCCGCTTTGCGTGAACGGGCCAGGGCGCGCGGCTGGCCGCTGGCCCGTTTGGTGGGCGAGATCGACCGCGGGCGGGCCGGGCGCAATCTCTCGAGCGCCATCCGGGTATTCCTGCTGGCGGAAGCCGCCCGGCAGGACGGGCGATAAGTCGTGAGATTGGCAAATGCGGTGATTGGCAGAAAGGCAAGTGCGCGATGACCACCACGCCGACCAACACGAGGCACGAAGGATATTACGATCTCGCGGTGAATGGCGAAACCCGTGTGGTTCTGGATCCCTCACTGGTCACCATGGGCGAACCGTTCCACGACACGAAATTCAAGGCCTTCGAGGCGCTGGGCGAAGGCCGGCGCATGATGATGGGTGACGATCCGCGCCTGGTGAAGATGCCGGAAAAACCCCGCTTGCTGGATTTCTTCCGCTTCCGTCTCGCCAAGCCCGCGATCAACCACCTTCTGCAAAGCGCTGCCAAGGCGCAGCGCTCCGGTCAGCCGGAGAAGATCGTGATGGCCTGTCTCGTGCACGACATCGCCATCGGCGGCCTGTTCCCGGGCGATCACGGCTATTGGGGGGCGCAACTGATCGAGCCCTATGTGGACGAGGAGATATCCTGGGCGGTGCGCCAGCATCAGGCGGTCCGCTTCTTCGCCGATGAGAGCGTCGGCTATAGCTATCCCAGCGCCTACGCATATTTCTTCGGCCCGGATTACGTGCCGCCGCCCTATATCCAGGATGCCTACAAGGCAGCACGCGCGCATCGCTGGTACATGTCCGCCCGGATGATCACGGTGAACGATCTCTACGCCTTCGACCCTGCCACAACTGTCGCCATCGACGAGTTCACCGACATCATCGGGCGGCATTTCCGGCAACCGGATGAGGGGCTGGGCTTCGATAACTCGCCGGTCGCGCATATGTGGCGGGCGATGATCTGGCCGCATAACGCGCTGTAGGTGATCTGCAGATTTGCCGCCAGGGCAGCGATAGCCGAACGTGTCTCGTGCAAGCTAAAGCGCGCAGCTGGCCGGTAGCCTTCGGTAATTCACGCTGGCGCGCCCGCTTTGCGGAAACCGTCGAGGATCATCTCTCGAAATGCAGCATTCCTGATCGGCAGGCGCTGTTGCGCATCGGAAGCCACGAAGTCTGGCGATAGCGATTGAAGTTTTTCGAGTGCGGCGCGCGCCTCCGCCATCCGGCCGAGTTGGACATAGGCAGGGGCCAGAACCCAGTAGGTCGTGTCCCAATCCGGATAGAGCGCTGCCGACCGTTTGGCCAATTCAAGAGCCTGCTCCGGCCGGCCGCTGAAGAGGTGGGCGATTGCAGCAACGCTCAAAAACATGAAGAAGCCGGGGTCAAGCGGGCTGAGGGCCATGGCCCGTTCCGCATGCACCAGTGCCGCTTCCGGATCACCACCGAATGTAATTGCGGCGCTTGCCAGAAAAACAACGAATCCGGCGCCGGGATTAAGCTCCAGCGCGCGGCGCACGGCATCGAGCCCGGCGTCGTAGTCCCGGGCCACCATCACGAGGACAAAGCCTGCGACGACCAGCACCATCGCGTCGTTGCTGCCCGCGGCTAATGCGCGACGGGCGAGCGAATTTGCCATAGCCGCATCGTCCGGCCCGACGGCGGCCCACCCTCGGGTCAGCCGTTGCTCATGGCACCAAGCCGCATAGGCAAGAGCCGGTCCATAAGTGGGATCGAGCTTGATTGCCCTTCCGAGCAGGTTCAGCGCGGCCAGATTTTCGTCGGGGCGAAACGCGTAGAGGTGGGGCAGCGCGCGCAGATAAAGATCGTAAGCATCGAGATTTTCCACGGGCCTGCGGCGTGCCCGTTCGATTTCCACCTTGCGCAAGGTCGGCTCTATCGCCCCCACCACGCTGGCGGTGATCTTGTCCTGCAGATCGAAAACGTCCTCGACTCCGCCATCGAACTTGTCCGCCCAAAGATGCGCGCCGGTCGCGGCATCGATCAGCTGGCCGGTGATGCGCACCCGGCCGCCCGACTTGCGCACGCTGCCTTCCAGCACGAATCGTACGCCGAGGTCTTTGGCCACCTGGCGTATATCGACCGCACGGCCTTTGTAGGTGAAGGTCGAATTGCGCGCGATGACGAAGAGCTGGTTGAACCGTGACAGCGCCGTGATGATGTCCTCGACCATGCCGTCGGCGAAATATTCCTGCTCGGCGTCGCCTGACATGTTGGTGAAAGGCAGCACGGCGATGGACGCCTTCATCGATGGTGCCGGCTGCGAATGCCCGGCGCCGGGCAATTCAGCCGGCCCCGGAGTGCCGCCCTCCATTCCCACACGATAGGCACGTACAGGTTCGGCGATGTTCTTCACTTTCTGCTCGCCGAGATCCTGGAAATCGAGATTCAGCTTGCTTCGGACATGGCGGTAGACATCGCCGGAAATACAAATCCCGCCGGGATCGGCCAGCGCCTCGAGACGCGCCGCCAGGTTGACGCCGTCGCCATAGAGATCGCTGCCCTCCACGATCACATCGCCGGCATTGATGCCGATGCGCAGGCGGATCGGCGGGCTTGAAGGGCTGTCCGCGTTTTTCGCCTGCATTGCCTTCTGAATGTCGACGGCGCATTCCACGGCGTTGACGACGCTACCGAATTCGATGAAAACGCCGTCGCCCATGAGCTTAAAAACGCGCCCGCCATGCCGGGTGACCAAGGGAACCAGAACATCGTGGCGACGCGCCCGCAATTGCGCCATCGTCCCGGCCTCGTCCTGCTCCATCAGACGGCTGTAGCCGACCACGTCCGCAGCCAGAATGGTGGTGAGGCGGCGCTGTGCGCGTTCTTCGGCCATTGCCGGCGGAGCTCTCAATCGTGCAAGGTGCGGGCGAATACTAGGCGGCCTGCCGCGCTGGCGCAAATCCGGGACCGTCCAGGAAAACAGCTGCTTTAAGTGCCGGCTCGGCAGCGTATCGGGGGAAGCTTTACATGGGCCTCAAGATCATCGGCGCCGGTTTCGGGCGCACCGGAACCATGTCGGCCTATATGGCGCTGAACCAGCTGGGCCTGCGCTGCTATCACATGTTCGAAGTCATTGAGAACAAGGCCAATAAGGGCCATCTCGATTTCTGGAACGGGGTCGCCAATGGCCGGCCCGGCGCCCAGCATGACTGGAACCACGTCTTCGCCAATTACGCGGCCGCGGTGGACAATCCTGCCGCCTGTGTGTGGCGCGAGCTGCTGGCGGCATATCCGGATGCCAAGGTGCTGCTGACGCTGCACCCCAGGGGCGCGGAAGCCTGGTACGAAAGCACCATCGACACGATCTATTTCAGCATGACGAGCTGGCAATTCCATTTGCTGTCATGGCTGGCGCCCTTCGCCCGCAAGATGCGCAATATGTGCAACAAGTTGATCTGGCGGCGCGCCCACGAGGGAACGATGGCGGATCGCGCGCGGGCACTCGCCTTTTACCGCGACCATATCGAACGGGTGAAGGCGAGCGTGCCGGCCGACAGGCTGCTGATCTATTCCGTCGACCAGGGATGGGAGCCGCTCTGCCGATTCATCGGCCTGCCGGTTCCCGCCACACCGTTCCCCAACGTGAACGACCGCGCGGCGATCAAGAAGATCATCGCCAATATCTCGCGTGGCGCCTATGCAATCATCGCCATCGCCATGCTGCTGGCCGCGGCCATCGTCTATGGCCTGTTGGGGCGGTAGCGCTCAACGAGCTCCCTTGGGACTAATTCTGGGGCTGGCCCAGCAGGTTCTGCAGGATCGGCGCCAGCGGATTGGCCGGCTGCGGCTGTTGTTGCGGCTGCGGCGCCTGTTGCTGTTGAGGTTGTTGCTGGGGCTTCTGCAGGCCGTTCAGCAATTGCTGCAAGGGATCGTTTGCCTGGGGCTGGTTTTGGGGCGTGTTTCCGGTGTTGGGCAGGGGCTGCTTCGGCTGCAGGCCCGGGATCAGCTGCTGCAGGGGATTGCCTTGGGTGCCCTGATTGCCCGGCTGGAACAGCGGACCGGTCAGATTGAAGCTGGGTTTGTCCAGCGGCCCCGTCAGGTTGATGGTCATGATCGTGTTCTTCATGTCGGGTGCGCGGAAGACATCGACGATCATCGCCATCTTCCACAGCGGCAGATTGGCCGTGCCATGGGCCAGTGCCTTCGCCGTCGGGTTTGTCAGCGTCGTGTTCTCCGTCGTCACCACGCCATGGCTGATGGAGAAGTCGCCCGCCAGATCGTTCGCCTTGCCGGCGAAGAGCTGCAGCACGCCGCCGAGCCGATCGGTAATACCCTGTACGATCTTCAGCTGCGAGCCCAGCGCCCCCAGCAATGCGGTACCCGCCGTCTGGGTCAGCTTGCTCAAGATTTGAATTTTGCCCGCAAGGTGACCGGAGCCTTGCAGCGAACCAATCATCTCCGCTTCCGAAGCGCCGCTGGCCGCGACCCCCGTACTGATGGTGAGGGGACCCTTCACGGTGTCGGTGCCGGCAAGTTGCGCGATCTCCATGTTCTGCGCCAGCAGCCGGCCGCTGAAGGCAGGCAAGCCACGCCCGACCACCTTCGCATCGCTGACCGCGAAGGTGCCACCGTAGAGTTTGCCCGTCAGGGTCTGGATGGTCATGGTGCCGCCGGCGAATTGCAATCGGGCCACCAGATCGTCGATGCGGTTGCCGCTGAGCTGAAGGTGGCCGGCTTTGTAATCCAGAGTGCCGTCGCCGATGTCGAGGGCGGAGAGGTCGAGGGGCTGGCGCGACCAGCGGCCGCCGCCTTGCTGCGAGGCGCCGCCCGATCCAGCACCACCGGCACTGCCGCCACCACTTCCACCGCCGCTGCCGGCCGACAAGGCGGCGGCATTGAAATTGCTGCTGGCGAAGGTCGCGGCGAATTGCAGGCGGCTGCCGCTCATATCGACCGTGGCATTGCCTGAGAGGTCGCTATCGCCGACCTTCAGCGACAGATCCTTGACCGTGAATTTCTTTGCATCACCGCTGAGATGCACGTTCAGGGCCAGAGGGCCGGCATTGCGCGGCGCCGGCTTGCCGAGCGCCGCCAGCAGGCTGCCGAAATCGCCGTGATTGGCGCTCAGCGTCACATCGAAGGCAATCGGCGCCTTCGCTGCCGCAACATTGCCGTTGATCGCGGCATTGCCGCCCAGCGCCGTCAGCGTCAAGGCGAGCTTCATGG
>DASXQK010000210.1:0-7046 GCA_036493015.1 Dongiaceae bacterium
CCATGTCGGAAGCCCTGCAATCGATCGGCGATGCCTCGCCCCTGATGGCGCAATATCATGCCGTCAAGCGCGCCCATCCCGAACACCTGCTGTTCTATCGCATGGGCGATTTTTACGAATTGTTCTTCGACGACGCGGTCAGGGCCGCGGCGGCCCTCTCGATCGCGCTGACCAAGCGCGGCAAGCATGAGGGCGGCGACATTCCCATGTGCGGCGTGCCGGTCCATTCGGCCGAAGGCTATCTCGCCAAGCTGATCCGCCAGGGATTCAAGGTTGCGGTCTGCGAGCAGCTCGAGGATCCGGCGGAGGCGAAAAAGCGTGGCGCCAAGGCCGTGGTGCGCCGCGATGTGGTGCGCATCATCACGCCGGGCACCATCACCGAAGACAGCCTGCTGGATGCGCGCCGTCATAACTATCTCGCGGCACTGGCGGAAGCGGGCTCGAGCCTCGGCCTTGCCTGGGTCGATATCACCACCGGCGATTTCCAGGTACAGCCGATCGCCGCAAGCGATGTCGGCGCCGCCTTCGCCCGGCTTTCACCCAGCGAGATCCTGTTGCCCGACAGATTGTTCCAGCGCCCCGAACTGGCGGCGGCACTGGCCGATTGGCGTGCCGCATTGTCGCCCTTGCCCAGCTCGCGCTTCGATAGCGACAGCGCACGCCGTCGTCTGGAAGCAAGCTTTGGCGTCAAATCGCTGGATGCCTTTGGCAGTTTCGAGCGCGCCGAGATCGCCGCGGCCGGCGTGCTGGTCGATTACCTGCAGACGACCCAGCTCGGCAAGCTGCCGCGCCTCGACCCGCCCCGGCGCCTGGCCGCCGGCGCGGTCATGGAGATCGATGCGGCGACGAGGCGTAATCTTGAGCTGACCCGCAGCCTGTCGGGCGAGCGCCAGGGGACCTTGCTGGCGGCCATCGACCGCACGGTGACGGCGGCGGGTGCCAGGCGGCTGGCGGAGTGGCTTGCGGCACCCCTTACCGATCCTGCGGGAATCGAATCGCGGCTCGACATGGTGCAGGCGGTTCTCAGCGATAATCGGCTGCGCGAAGATCTGCGCGCCACCCTGAAACGCACGCCGGATGTCGAGCGCGCCTTGTCCCGCCTGCTGGTGGGCCGCGGCGGCCCACGCGATCTGGCCGCCTTGCGCGACGGCCTCATCGCCGCGGCGGCGCTGCGTCAGCGCCTGGGCAATGTGAGCGGGCTGCCCGCGGGGTTAGCCTCGGCGGCGCAAGCGCTGGGCGAGCAGGGCTTTTTGATCGATGAGCTCACCCGCGCGCTCGCGAGCGAACTTCCGCTCATCATTCGCGATGGCGGCTTTATTGCGCCGGGGTATCACGACGGGCTCGATGAGCTGCGGGGCTTGCGCGATGAGAGCCGGCGGCTGGTTATGGAACTGGAGGCGCGCTACCGCGGCGAGACTGCCATCGCCTCGCTCAAGATCCGGCACAACAACTTGCTGGGCTATTACGTCGAGACCACGGCGACCCATCTCGACAAGCTGACAGGTAACGGTGGGTTCATTCACCGCCAGACCATGGCCAACGCCGCGCGCTTCACCACGGTGGAGCTGGGCGGGTTGGAGCAGAAGATTGCCAGTGCCGGCGACAAGGCGCTGGCGCTGGAACTCGATCTGTTTGCCGGACTCGTCCAGAAGGTCACGGCGGTCGCCCAGGCGATTGCTGTTGTAGGATCGGCGCTATCCCTGCTCGATGTCGTGGCAAGCTTCGCCGACCTCGCGAGCGAGGGCGAATTTTGCCGCCCGCAGGTCGATGCCAGCACGGTCTTTCGCATCACCGCTGGCCGCCATCCGGTGGTGGAGGCAGCGCTCGCGGCCCACCAGGCCGGCAGTTTCATCGCCAATGACTGCGATCTGGGCGAAGCCCAGCGGCTGTGGCTGGTGACCGGCCCGAACATGGCAGGCAAATCGACATTCCTGCGCCAGAACGCGCTGATCGCCGTGCTGGCCCAGATCGGCGCCTTCGTGCCGGCGCGCGAGGCCCATATCGGCGTCGTCGACCGTCTGTTCAGCCGCGTGGGGGCGGCGGACGATCTCGCCCGCGGACGCTCCACCTTCATGGTGGAAATGGTGGAGACGGCAGCGATCTTGAACCAGGCGACGCGGCGCTCGCTGGTGATCCTGGATGAGATCGGCCGCGGCACCGCGACATTCGATGGGCTCTCCATCGCCTGGGCGACGCTGGAACATCTGCATGAGGTAAATCACTGCCGCGCCTTGTTCGCGACCCACTATCACGAGCTGGTGGCGCTGGCGGCGCGCCTGCCTGCGCTCTCGCCCCATGCCATGCGGGTCAAGGAATGGCAGGGCGATGTGGTGTTCCTGCATGAGGTCGCTTCGGGCGCCGCCGACCGCAGTTATGGCATCCATGTGGCCAAGCTCGCCGGATTGCCGCCGGCGGTCGTATCCCGCGCCGAGGAAGTGCTGGCGACGCTGGAGAAAGGCGAACAGGCGGGCGCGCTCACCCGCCTTGCCGAGGACCTGCCGCTGTTTGCGGCATCGCCACGTGGCGTCCCCGCCAAGGGACCCTCACCGGTCGAAGAAGCGCTTGCAGCACTGGAGCCCGACCAGCTCACCCCCAAAGAAGCGCTGGAAGAGATCTATCGTCTGCGCCGGTTGGCGCGCGGAGAATAGATTTGGGCGAGCAGAACCGGTATATCGGCCCACCATGAAATTCTCGCCCCCATGAAATTTTCACATGTGACCGAGCGGATCGGCGGCGAAGGCGCGCAAGCCTGGGCCGTCCATTTTGAAGCCATGCGCCGGCGCCGCAAGGGCGAGGACAACATCATCCTCTCCGTCGGCGAGCCCAATTTCGATACGCCGCCGGCCATCGTCGCCGCAGCCAAGGATGCGCTCGATCGCGGCCGTACCCATTATACCGACGTGGTGGGGGATCCGCCCCTGCGCGCGGCGATCGCCCGCTATCACAGCAAGCGCAGCGGTCAGCCGGTAGGGCCGGAGAATGTGGTTGTCGTCGCCGGGGCCCAATGCGCGCTGTTCTCCGCGGCGCTCTGCATTCTCGATCCGGGCGATGAGATCATCGTGCCATCGCCCATGTATGTGACTTATGAGGCGGCGATTGGCGTGACTGGTGCCACCATGAGCCGCGTGCCGCTGCGCGCCGAGAACCGCTTTCGCCTCAAGGCCGAGGATGTGGCGAGCGCCGTCAATCCTCGCACCAAGGCAGTGATGGTGAATTCCCCGCACAACCCGACGGGAGCGGTGATCCAGCGTGCCGAATGGGAAGGGCTGGCGGAAATCTGCCGGCGCCACGATCTCTGGCTCATCTCCGACGAGGTCTATGGTTCGCTCACCTTCGATTCGCCGCATTTGAGTCCTGCGTCTTTGCCGGGCATGGCGGAGCGCACGGTGACCGTGGACTCGCTGTCGAAATCACATGCCATGACCGGCTGGCGGCTGGGCTGGGCCATTGGCCCGCAGGAGCTGATGGGGCATATGGGTCATCTGGCGCTCTGCATGCTCTATGGCTCGCCGGGTTTCGTGCAGGATGCCGGCATCGTGGCCCTGGAAAAGGATCATGCCGAAGTGCCGGAAATGGTGACGGCGCTGAAGAAGCGCCGCGACGATCTCCATCGAGCGCTGGCCCAGGTGCCAAAGCTTTCCGTCGACCTACCGGAGGCCGGCATGTTCCTGATGGTGGATGTCAGCCGCACGGGCCTCAGCGCCAGCGATTTTGCCTTCGGCCTGCTGGACGCCGAAAAGGTTTCGGTATTGCCGGGTGCAGCATTCGGCCCGCAGGTGGCGAACTATGTGCGCATCAATCTGGGCGCTCCCGACCAAGAACTTGAAGAAGCCGGCCGGCGGATTGCGGCGTTCGCCCAGCGACTTTGATGTCATGAGCGATCCGCTGCTGTTCGGCGCCGCCTACAGCGTCTATGTCCGCATCGCTCGCCTTGTGCTGGCGGAGAAGGGTGTCGCCTATCGGCTGAGCGAGGTCGATATCTTTGCCGATGGCGGCCCGCCGGCCGGATATGCCGAGCGGCATCCCTTTCACCGCATACCGGCCTTCGAGCATGACGGTTTTCGTCTTTACGAGACGGGTGCTATCGCACGCTACATCGACGAAGCTTTCGAGGGTCCAGCGCTGATGCCGGCGGATGTGAAAGCCCGCGCCCGCGCCAACCAGGTGATCGGTATCGTCGACAACTACGCCTATCCGGCCATGGTCTGGGGCATCTTTGTCGAACGTGTCCGCGCGCCGCTGCAAGGGCGGGCCGGTGATGGGGCGAAGATCGCCGATGCCCTGGGTAAATCCGCTGTCTGTCTCGATGCGCTCGAAGAGATCGCCGAATCCGATGGGCCGGCGCTACTGGGGAACGGGGTGACGCTCGCGGACCTCTATCTCGCACCGGTAATGCGCTATTTCACCATGGCTCCGGACGGTGCGGCCTTGCTCGGCCAGCGCGCGGTTCTGGCGCGATGGTGGGCCTGGATGCAGCAGCGGCCAAGCATGTCGGCGACGCGGTCGCCGATGGAATAGCAGCCTAGCTCACTCGCGGCACCACCTTTTGCCGGCGTGCCGCAACGGCGCGCACGAGGCGGCCTCGCCACACCGCCAGCGGCGTGTACTGGTAGAGACTCCACAGATAGCCGATGAGGGCCTGCAGCCGGGTCTCGCAATAGACCATCCGGCTATCCGGATTCATGTAGCCGACGGCGGTGGCGAGGTTGCTCGTCACATGGACGACGGCATCGCAGCGCGCCAGCAGCACGGCGTCTATCAGCACCTGTTCGCCCGAGGCGATAGCCGGATCGGGGTCGATGTGATGTCTCTGCGCCGCGTTGGGGGCCGACGCCCGCCTGACGCCCGCCTGCATCACCAGCCGCTCGCCGAAGACGGCGCGGAAAGCCGCAACCGCGGGCTCATAGTCGCTCGCCAGGAACACGACCCAGGAGCGGCCCGATGGCAGCAGGCTGCGTGTCATGGCGATGTAGCGCGCGAGCGAGGGCGAGCGATGAAGGCATTCCGAATCGTGCTTGGGATGGCGGCAATGAACGCCGATGCGATAGTGCCCGGCCATGTTGCGGGCGTGGATTGCCTCGGCGCGTGCGAGAAGAGCCGGCCTGACGGCGATATAGCGGCGAAACAGGCGATTATAGATCCGCCGCCAGCGCCAACCGAATTTGTACATCGCATAGGCGCGCCGGCTGGTCATGGCGCCATTGGCATAGAAGCGCGTTGTGCTTAGCGGCGGCGGATGATGCTCGAATGCCAGAGGCTCGAAGAACCGCAGCCAGAGATTGCCGTCCTCGGCCCGGCCATAGGAAAACTCGTTGCGCTCGGTCGGATTGGCTCGCCAGTCGACCAGGAGAGCCTCGATTCCGTTGCGGCCGAGGCTGTAACGCAGATGGTTCAGCACGCTGTTCAGATTGGAGAAGAACCCGGCGTTTTGGGCACCCAGCAGCAAGGTCCTGGGCGTCGGCGGTATCATGGCACCCATCGGCTGGTGCAATTCGGTGGGGCGCAGAATCGCAATCAGGAATTCTCCGGCGGACGTGGTGCTGGAAACTCCACGTCGCGTTCGCTGGTCTGCGGCGTGCCTAAGCGCAGGTGCAGCTTCCAGTTCTGCCAGCCGGATCGGTAGGCTGGCATGTCCGCGACACGGATCAGGGCGTGGCTCTGCACCACGGGCTCGGCCGGCGGCGGCGGCGAGCCGAAAAAGGGGAAGCCGAGACCGAACCCCGACGACACACCGTTGCTGTAAGTGCCGCCAAAGATGCCGAAGCCAAGCCCGGCGGCCATGCCGGGCTGGCCTGCCGCCGCCAGATGATCGCGGCTGATCTGATAGGCGGGAAAGGCCTTGCCGTCCGCTGCGATCAGGCTCGCCTGCTCGACCGGCTGCGGATCGGTCATGGTGACCTCGACGACATCGCCGAGGCCGGCGGCAAACCCGGTCGTCAAGGGTGGCGGGGCGGAGGGCGGCGGCTCGCGTGCGGCACAGCCGGCGAGCGCCAGCATTGCCGCAGCGGCTGCCATGCTGCTGAAGTGGGCGCCATGCATCGGCAGACTATATCATGCTCGTCGGAGCTGGGCTGGCGCCGGCCGCTTCGGGGGGCGATTGAGGCGGCGTTGCGGGCAAGAAGGCAAAGGGCAGGGAAAATTGAACATGGCGATGGTTGAGCATTTTCGCGAGATGGCGTTGAACAACGCCTGGTCCAACCGGCGGCTGCATGAGGCCTGCGCGAAGCTGAGCGAGGCTGCCTTCGCCGCGAGCCGCGTCAGTTTTTTTCCCTCGCTGCGGGCTACCCTCAATCACATCCTGATCGTCGACTGGTACTATATCGAGGCGCTGGAAGGCGGCGGGCGCGGCTATGGGATCTTCGACAACGAGATTCCCTGTCCCCGCCTTGCCGATCTCGCTGCGGCGCAGCAGGCGAGCGACCGCAAGCTGAGCGAATTCTGCGCCGGGCTCGGCGAAGGCGATCTTGGCCGGCAGGTGCTGCTAGACCGCGCCGAGCGCGGCGTGAAAAAGGAGACGGCGGCAAGCGTGCTGCCGCATCTCTTCATCCACCAGATCCATCATCGCGGTCAGGCGCATGCCATGCTCTCCGGCACGACGGTGAAGCCGCCCCAGCTCGACGAGTTCTTCTTGTTCGAAGACCGCGCGGCCACCCTGTCGGAACTGGCTTCGATTGGACTGTCGCGGGATTAGCGCTTTCGGGGCCCCCTCACCCCAACCCTCTCCCCCTTGCGGGTGGAGAGGGAGAAGAACAGCGCCATCGCGAAGCGATGGGGGGTGAGGGTCCTGACGGTTTAGTGCCATAATCGTCCGCCATGGATGCCATTCGCGACCAGCGCGCCATCATCGACCGCCGCCGCCTGACCAGCGACCTCGCCGAGGCCGCCCCGCGCGGCGACGGTGCGTTGCTGGACGTGCTTAAACGAGCGCACAGCGCGAGCCGGGCGGAAATCCGCCGGCGCTTCGAGGCCGATGCGCGCTCGGAAGCAGCCGGCGAAGACGTCGGGCGCGAGACCTGCTTTCTGATGGATCAGCTGATTCGCGCCCT
>DASXQK010000211.1:0-11658 GCA_036493015.1 Dongiaceae bacterium
GCCCGGAATGCCGCCGTCGGGCTTCAGCGAGATGGTGACGATGGCATAACCTGGCTCGCGATGATGATGGATGTTGTTGCGCAGCCAGCGGGCGAAGGCCGGCGCCTCCAGGCGCTTGGCCACCACCACCGGCGGGAACGGATCAGACGGCGGGAGAGCCGGCGGCGCGACGAACGTCTCGATACGCGCAATCTCGGCAGCCGGCAGTGTCAGCGGGCCATCCTTGATCTGCGCCCACTCCGCCTCGACCAGGTCGCGGAATTTCGTGGCACCCAGCGCCGCCACCAGGATCTTGATGCGCGATTTGTAGAGATTGTCGCGCCGGCCCTCGAGATTGTAGATGCGCAGAATCGCCTCGAGATAGGAGAGCAGGTGCTGCTTGGGCAGGAAGTCGCGGATGGTGACGCCGATGGCCGGCGTACGGCCCTGCCCGCCCCCCACGATGACCTCGAAACCGACCTCGCCGGCAGCATTGCGATGCATGCGCAGCCCGATGTCGTGAACCTTGACCGCCGCTCGGTCATGGGGCGAGCCCGTGACCGCAATCTTGAATTTGCGCGGCAGGAACGAGAATTCGGGATGGAAGGTGGACCATTGGCGGATGATCTCGCACCAGATGCGTGCATCCTCGATCTCGTCGGCGGCAACGCCGGCGAAATGGTCGGCCGTAACATTGCGGATGCAATTGCCGCTGGTCTGAATGGCATGCATTTCGACGCTGGCGAGTTCGGCCAGGATATCGGGCGCATCCACCAGCTTGATCCAGTTGAACTGGAGATTCTGCCGGGTGGTGAAATGGCCGTAGCCGCGGTCGTAACGGCGCGCGATGTCGGCCAGCTTGCGCAGCTGGGTTGAATTCAGCGTGCCGTAGGGAATGGCGATCCGCAGCATATAGGCGTGAAGCTGCAGATAGAGCCCGTTCATCAGCCGCAGCGGCTTGAACTCGTCTTCGCCGATCTCGCCGGCAAGCCGGCGGGCCACCTGGCCGCGGAATTGGCTGACGCGTTCGGCGACCACCCGGTGATCGTAATTGTCATAGGCGTACATCTACTGGACCTCTTCCTTCGCCGCCGTGACACTGGGGCCCTCGGCGCGGATACGTTCGCGATAGCGGCTGGGCTGCAACCGGCCGTCGATTTCGCCAACCTCGATCAGATAAGGCGCCACCACCTCGGCACAGGTGACGGCGGCTTCGGCGATCTGTTGCAGAGCCGCGGCCTCTGCCTCGTTGTTCGCGACGCGGCCTGCCTCGAAGCGCTCGACCCAGCGGCCGCCGCTCGCCAGGAACACCACGGCACCGTCGGTGAGTCGATTGGCGGTGATCATCTGCGCTGTGGGAATTGGTGGGGCCATGGCCGCCTCAGACCGCCAAGGCCCAGCGTGACGTGGCCGGTTGTTCGCCGGCTCGCGCATGGCGGGCAACTTCGCCCACGAAGATGATGGCGGGTCCGGCGATCCCGCTCTCACGGATCAGGGAGCGCAATCCGCCGAGGCGGCCGACGACGCCGCGCTGGTCCGGCAAGGTTCCGTTTTCGACGACGGCAACGGGCGTTGTCGGGGCGAGGCCGCTGGCGATCAGGCGCTGGGCGATACGGCCCGCGGCACCCACGCCCATATAGATGGCCAGGGTCTGGTTGGGCTTTGCCAGCGCCGCCCAATCGATCTCGGGCTCGCCGTCGCGCCCCTCGGCGGTCACGAGGATCAGCGCCTGGGCATGATCGCGATGGGTCAGCGACAAGCCGACCGAGGCAGCGCAGCCCAGCGCCGCCGTAATTCCCGGGACGACCTCGACCGAAATGTTGCGTTTGCGCAGATAGTCCAACTCCTCGCCGCCGCGTCCGAAAATGAAAGGATCGCCGCCCTTGAGGCGGACGACCCGCTTGCCCTCACCGGCAAGACGAGCAAGCAAAGCGTTGATCTCCGCCTGCGGCAGGCTGTGGTGGCCAGCGGCTTTGCCCACATAGACGCGTTCGGCGTCGCGGCGTACCTGGTCGAGGATCTGCGGGCCAACCAGCCGGTCATAGACGACAACGTCGGCACGCTGCATCACCTGTACGGCGCGCACGGTCAGAAGGTCGGGGCTGCCCGGACCGGCACCGACAAGATGGACGATGCCACTCGCGGCCGAATCGTTCGCCGCCTTGCGATTGACGAGGGTAATCATGCCTTCGCGCGCCTTCGGCTCGTCGCCCGCCAGAACGGCTTCGGCGATTGCGCTATCGAAGAAGCGTTCCCAGAAATGGCGGCGGGCAATCGTGTCCGGCAGCAGACCCTTGATGGCGCCACGGAACCCATCGGCAAAACGCGCCAGCGTGCCGATCCGGGCCGGCAGCAGGCGTTCGATCGCCTCCCGCAGCCGGCGCGCCAATACCGGTGCGGTGCCGCCGGTGGATATCGCAATCACCACCGGATCGCGCTCGATGATGGCCGGCAGGACGAAGCTCGACGCCGAGGCGCGGTCTAGGACGTTGCAGGGAATATTCGCAGCACGAGCCGCTTCGGCGACGCGATCATCGAGAGCCTCATCCTCGCTGGCGGCGAAGACGATTGTCTGGCTCCGCACGTCACCGGCAACGAAGCCACGGCGGATGATGCGGGCGCCGGAGGTTTCTATCTCCGCTACGGGCCGGCGTGCCACCACGCTGACGACGGCGCCGGCCTTGCGCAGCAGCCGCAATTTGCGCGCAGCCGCTTCGCCGCCGCCCACGATCAGGGCCGGGCGGCCTTTGAGGTCGAGAAAAATCGGGAAAAAGTCCATACCAACCGCTCCTTCCGGCTCGGCCTTTCGGCCAAGACCAATTGAAGCGGGCGAGGATCGAAAAACACGCTCCGCGCCCACCAAAATCGGGCCCACGGAGCAAGTCCGTGGCGCTTTAGCGAGGAGTGACGCGGCCGCAAGCTGCCCCTCAAATTCCCGCGGGTCCGAAACCGGCCGGACCAGGCCAAAACAAAAACTCCGCTGCGGCCTGCGCCGAGCGGAGCTCGATTCGCTTTAGCCGCATTTATAACGCGCCCGCAAGCTGGTGCTCAAATCGGCGCACCGACACTTCACAACAGCGCTCACCCGGTTGTCAACCGTCAAAATGGCAGGCGCGTTGACAGAATCACCGAACGCGCCTTTTATCGCCACGGGAACGATCGCGGACAGTTGGTGTTTGCAATCATCGAGGCCCGCAGGGGATCGTTCCGTGTTGCGTGGATAGAGCGAGGGTATCCGCGCTGCCGGTCATCGTCGGAGAATTCTGGTGCGCCGCCATTCGCAAGAGCTGTCGGGGGACCAGTCTATGCGGCCCCTATCTGCTATCGACATCCTTTGCTGCCGGAGATTGCGGTATGCCGCAGGACTTTTTTAAATGAACGGTAGCGCCCGCGCGCGGCTGGGATTTCTCAGGAACCGGACATTCCAGGCCACCGCGAGCCTGATTGTCGGTGCCGTCTTCCTGTGGCTTGCACTGTCACGCATCGACATCGCGCAGCTCTGGCGCAATCTCGTGCAGGTCGACTTGAACTGGCTGCTGCTTGCGCTCGCGACGTATTGGGTAGCGTTGACGCTCCGCTCATGGCGGTGGCGGATTATTCTGGCGCCGGTCAGGCGAATGCCGTTTCGCGCCGTGTACAAAGGCCTGTTGGTCGGCTATGCCGCAAACTATGTTCTGCCGGCCCGCCTGGGCGAGCTGGTGCGCGCCGATTTCCTCGGCAGGCGTTATCGCCTGCCATTCCTCACCGTCATCGGGACAATCGTAGTCGAGCGGCTGTTCGACATCGTGGTCTTCGTCGTTTTCATCCTGGCGGGCCTGAAGGCGCTCCATCTGCGCCACGACGGCCGGATCGAGCCGGTGCTTCACGCGGTGGAGATCGTGACGGTCGCCTGCGCCGTGCTGGCGCTCGGGCTTGTGGTCCTGCTGCGTCTGCGCGACCGGCCGCTGCCCCGGCGCGTCGCTTTCTTCCAGCGGCAGTTGCAATCGCTGGCCGATGGATTGCATCTGATTACCGGCTTTCGGGAAGTCGCTGCACTTACAGCGGCGACCGCCGTGGTCTGGACGGCCGACAGCCTGGCAACCTGGCTGCTCTGCCGTTCCCTGGGGATCGACCTTCAGTTCTTCCCTCTCCTGCTGGTCATGGGCATGTCCTGCCTGGCGGCGCTGATCCCGGCGGCGCCGGCCAATATCGGCGCGTTGCAATATGCGCTGGTATTGGCTTTCCAACTCCTGGGCCTGCCCGGCGATTCCGGATTCAGTCTCGCGCTGTTGACGCAAGGTTGCTTCGTTGCCAGCTGCATTCTCGTGGGTGGCGGGCTCTATGTCCGGGCAACCTTGAAACCCGTGGACAGCGTCGCGCCGAACTAGCCAGCGCGCCCGCGATGGTGGACAATTCACCCCGGCCACCAAACCATCCCAAACCCGGAGCATGGCAATGACGGGCGGATACGAAGAACGCGCCGATCTCGGCATTCTGGAGCCCGACGATATCCTGTCGCCCCGGCACTACGCCGCCGTGCGCCGCGGCGGGCGGCTCATGCGAGCCTTGCCGCTCTGGTGCTACACCTCCGAACGTTTCTTCGCCGCCGAAAAGGAACAGATCTTCCTGCCCAGCTGGAATTTGATGGAGCGCGCGGAGATTGTTCCCGAAGCGGGCGATTTCCGGAGCATGACGTTCCTCGGCATTTCACTGCTCGTCGTGCGCGGCAAAGACATGAAAGTGCGGGTCTTCGCAAATACCTGCCGCCATCGCGGCACCCAGGTCGCCGAAGGCTCCGGCAACTGCAAGGCCTTTCGATGCCCCTATCATTTCTGGAGCTATGGCCTGGATGGCCATCTGATCGGCGCGCCGAAATACAATGATTCCGACGGCACGCCCCTGATCGACGATATCAACAGGCATGAATTCGGCCTTGCCGAAATCGAGAGCGGCACATGGGGCGGATTCATCTTTGTGCGCTTCAAGCCGGGATCGGACACACTCGAGCAGCATCTCGGTTGTTTCGTCGAGACGCTCGCATCCCACCGGCTCGAGGACATGCGCTGTGCGCGCAAGGTCGTTCATGAGATGGACGCCAACTGGAAATGTTTCTTCGAGAACTATATCGACACCTACCACATCCCCTTCGTGCATCAGAACTCCCTGGCGCGCTGGAAGGCGGAGGACAACTACGTCCGGATGAAGGCCCGCGGCCAGGAATACCTGGAGTTTTCCGAGCATCGGGGAAGTCAGCTTTTGCTGCCCGACCCCGGCTATGACGGTTTTCCGCCGATGCCCCAGCTCGAAACCCGCGGCACCTTCTTCAGCACCCTGCGCCCGGCGATGATGATGACGCTGGGCACTGACGGCGCCCTTGTCTTCCAGAGCGAGCCGATCTCGGCGAAGAAGTCGCGGCTGACTGTCAGCTCGCTGTTTCCGAAATCCTATTTCGAGCGCGAGGATTTTGAGCGCCTGACCCAAAACTACTATCGCCGCAACGATATCGTGGTCGGCGAAGACAAGGCGATCACGCTGCGCCAATATGCCGGCATCCAGTCGCCCTATGCCCGCATCGCCCGGCTCTGCACCTATGAGGCGCATTTGAACCAGTTCGCGAACTGGATCGTCGATCGGGTGGTAGGGCCGGAAAGCGAAGCCAAAGCCGCCGAGTGAGCGGCGTGCCGCTGCCTAGTAACTGATAGCGGTGACCTCGAGATTGCGGTCGCCAGCCGGGCGCTTCCAGACGACGGTATCGCCGGCGCTGGCCCCGACCAATGCTGCAGCCAATGGGGAGACCCAGCTGATCTTGCCTTGGGCAGGATCGGCTTCGTCCTCGCCGACAATGGCGAATTTGCGCTTCTCGTCATTGTCGTCGACCGTGGTGACCACGGCGCCGAAGGCGACCTTGTCGCGCGGCTGGGCGGCGGGATCGATCACGATGGCCCGCTCGATCCGCTCCTGGAAATAGCGGATATCGCGCTCCACCGGCTTCAGATGCTCTTCGGCCAGGATTCCCTCGGGATGGGCCATCTGTTCCTGGCGCTGGGCCTGCAGTTCGGCAAGCTGGGCCTGAAGCTGGGCCAGGCCCGCCGGGGTGACATAGTTCGGATGCGGGCTTTGGGGCCGCTCCGGCAACTCCTCGCCCGAGAGGTTAGCGTCGTCTTCCTTGATAAAGGCGCGGCTCATGGCCAAAGCATGGGTCCGGCGGCCCCGCCCGGCAAGAGGATTGTTGCCGGCCCGGAGATAGGATTAGATCGGCCCCGCCTGTCTTTAGGGGGTCGTCTTATGTCGGCGGTCGAATGCGTCCTCAAAACACGCAGTATTCTGGGCGAAAGTCCCCTCTGGGACGAGGTGGAACAGCGCCTTTACTGGCTGGACCTGCGCAAACCCGCCATCTACCGGTTTGACCCTGCCACAGGCAAGAACAGCCGGGTCAAGGCCGCCCTGCAGGGCTATATCGGCGGCATGGTGCAGCGCAAGGCCGGCGGCATGTCCGTGGTCGATCAGCGCGGAATATTCACCCTCGACCCCGCAACCGGCCGGATGAAGCCCTTTGCCAAGCCAGTCAAGGATATGCGCCAGCTCTGGTTCAACGATGCCAAATGCGACCGCCAGGGGAATCTCTGGGCGGGGGTGGGCGACCGCAAGGAGCAGGCGCCGCTGGGCATCTTCTTCCGCATCGGCCCCAAAGGCAAGGCAACCAAGATCGACAGCAAGTTCATCTGCCCCAACGGGCCGGCCTTCAGCCCCGATGGGCGATCCTGTTATTTCGCCGACAGCTACGCCAACAAGATCTACCGTTATGACATCGAGCCATCAACCGGCAAGGTCAGCCCGCGCCATCTGTTCGCCGCGGTGCCGGAGGGCCAGGGCGTGCCCGACGGCATGACGGTGGATGCCGAAGGCGGCGTGTGGTCCTGCCAATGGGATGGCTGGCGCATCACCCGCTATTCCGCCGACGGGCGGGTCGACCGAATCATCGAGCTGCCGGTGCCGCGCCCGACATCGGTCGCGTTCGGTGGCGAGGACCTCGCGACCCTCTACATAACAACGGCCTCCATCGACCTGACCCGCGAGCAGGTAAAACAGGCCCCGCTTTCGGGCAGCCTGTTTGCCTGCCAGCCAGGCGTACGCGGCCTGGTCGAACCCCGCTTCGCAGGATAGAACGCAGCATGACTGAGACTTGTGATGTCGCCATCGTCGGCGGCAGCGTCGTTGGCAGTGCCACGGCCTATTTCCTTCTCGGCCAGACCGGCTTCAAGGGCCGGGTGGTAGTGGTAGAGAAGGATTCTACTTATGCCGACGCGGCAACCTCCCGCTCGGTCGGCGGCGTGCGCCAGCAATTCTCCACGCCGGAAAATATCTCCATGTCGACTTTCGGCGCTGCCTTCATCAGGAACGCCGACAAGTATCTCGGTGTCGGCGGCGAATCTTCCGGCGTGCCCTTCACCCCGGGCGGATATCTGTTCCTCGCCAGCGAGGCAGGCCTTCCCACACTGAAGGACAATCACAAAATCCAGGCTGGCCTGGGCGCGGATATTGCGCTGTTGAATCCCGCGGCGTTGAAGCAGCAATTCTCCTGGCTCAATGTCGAGGGCCTGGCAGGTGGCGCCTTCGGCCGCACGAATGAAGGCTGGACCGATCCCTATAGCCTGCTGCAGGCCTTCAAGCGCAAGGCCCGCTCGCTCGGTGCGGTCTATCTGACCGATGAAGCGGTGGGGCTGGAACGTAACGGCAATCGCATCACCGGGGTCAAACTGGCAAAGGGCGGTCTTCTCGCCTGCGGCAACATCGTCAATAGTGCCGGCTATCGCAGCCAGACGGTCGCCGCCATGGCGGGCATCGATCTGCCGATCAAGCCGCGCAAGCGTTGCGTCTTTTCCTTCGAATGCCGCACGCCGATCGAAAGGGCACCGCTTACCATCGATCCGAGCGGCGTCTATTTCCGCCCCGAGGGCGCCGGCTATATTGGCGGCGTCGCGCCACCGGAGGATAACGACCCCGACACCTTTGATCTCGATCCCGATTACAGTTTGTTTGAAGAGACTGTCTGGCCTGTGCTGGCCGAACGCATCCCGGCATTCGAGAGCATCAAGATGAATAGGGCCTGGGCCGGGACTTACGATTACAACACCGTCGATCAGAACGCGATCCTGGGGCCGCATCCGGAAGTCGGAAATTTCTTCTTCGCCAGCGGCTTCAGCGGCCATGGGTTGCAGCAATCGCCCGCGGCAGGCCGCGCCAACGCGGAAATGATCACCTATGGCGCTTACCGGTCGATCGATCTGTCGCGTTTTGGCTATGATCGGTTCGCCCGGGGCAAACCAATCATCGAGCTGAACGTCGTATAATCGGCCACCCAGGAGGGTTGCCATGGCCAATATCGCGCTCGTCTCCGTTCTTTGCCAGGATCGCCCCGGGCTGATCGCCGCCGTTACCGGCAGGCTTTACGATATTGGCGCCAATCTGGACGATACGACCTTCGCGGTGCTGGGTGGTGCGGCGGAGTTCAATGCCGTCTGCGAACTGCCCGAAGGCGTTTCGCTCGCCAGCGTGGAAAAGGAGCTGGGCGAGATCACGAACCTGGCCGGCGCCAAGATCTCGGTCACGCCATTCGGCTATGAGCCGGTCCATGCCGAACAGGCCCATATCACCCACCGTATCGAGATCACCGGCATCGACAGCCCCGGATTGATCGCGCGGCTCTCCGAAGTCTTCATGCAGTTCGGCGCGAATATCGTGCGGCTCAACTCCGAACGCCTGCCCGGCGCGCGCGATGCGCGCTACATGCTGCGCATGGCGGTCTATATCCCGCAGGAAAAGTCGAATACCTGTCTTGCGACCGTCTCCAATACCGCGGCCCAGCTGGCGCTCACCTGCCGTTCGGAGAAGGCCTAAGGCTCATTTTCCCGCACCGCTTGCGGGGGTGGGGGAAAGCAACGTTGCGCGCTCTGCCGATCTACTGCACCGGACAGCTTAAGTTCTTATGCGCTTCGACATCGTCGGTGTCGTAAATTGTCCGGTTGGCGCAACCGCCGTTATAGCTCTGCACTTCGCGATTCAATGCGTTCGTCGCCTGCTGGAGGGCCGGCAGCGCGTTCTCGCGGACCTGCTGCTGCACCCGGGCGCGCAGGTCGATCAACTCGCTCAGCTGATCCTGGGCAAGCGTATCGGTCGAGTTCATCGTCGCCGTCATCTGGTTGATCTGCGTCGTCAGATCCTTCACCTGATTGTTGCGGTCCCGATAGGCGGCGTCCTTGCTGGCGGTGACGGCCCGCAGCGATGCAATTTTCTGTTCCTGGCAGATACACACCCGGATTTGCGGCACGGTCAGGGCGGCCGATTGGGCTAGAGCAGGAATGGTAAAGATCAGCAAACTCGCCAGCGCCAAGCCAGTCCGTTGCCACACCCTCACCCAGCTTTGACCTGTCTCGCTCATCCTGCGCTCCCTGCCCGATCCACGGATCGCTCGATTCTCATCCCCGCCCGATTCTCAGCCCAATTGCCACATCATACTGGGGCCTGCGGCGGAATTATGGCAACCGGACTTCGTCCGCTTGTTGTGCCGGCGGGGGCAATGCCGTCGGCGCTGGCGCGCCGGCCGCGGCCAGCTCTGCCGGACGGCCATATTTCACAATGTCGGCCAGCAGCTGGATCTGGCGCGGCAGCTGCCTGGCAAGGTCATAGCGCTCTTCGATCGTCCGGCGGGCCTGCGTGCGCATAGCGGCAAAGGCCGCCGGCCGGTCCAGCACCTCGCTGACGCGCCGGGCCAGCGCCTCGTGATCGAAAAAATCGGCCAGCAAAGCGTTGCGGCCATCCTCGGCCACCTCGCGTACCGGGGCGGTATCGGACGCGACGATTGGGCAGCCCACGGCCATGGCCTCCAGCAGCGACCAGGAAAGGCAGAACGGCACGGTCAAATAGACATGCGCCGAAGAGGCGCGAAGCAGCATCAAATAATCGGTATAGGGCAACAGGCCGGTGAAATGCAGCCGGGCCGGATCCATATCGGGAAGTTCGGCCTGCATCCGGCCGCGCCAGCTCTGGCCCTCCGGCAGCTTCGTGCCATAGGCTACGCGGTCGGATCCTGCGACCACCACATGTAGCCCGGGACGCTGGCGCATCAGAATGGCGGCGGCGCGCATGAATTGGGGAAAGCCGCGATAGGGCTCCATCCCGCGGGTAGCATATGTGACGATCTCGCTTGCCTGCGACAGATCGAGCCCGGGCAGCACGAGCTTGGTCCCGGGCTGCGGCTTGAAGAAGGTTGTATCGATGCCGTCATGCAAAACCGTCAGCTTGTCCCGGAAGATCGGCGGAAACTGGGCCTGCTGGAACTTGGTCGGGTTGATGCCCCAATCGCAATTGGCCAGGTCCATCAGGATCGGCGCGTTGCGGGCGCGAAGCCGGCAGGCATCGTCATCGGTGACCTGTCCCGGAGCCAGGAAATCGACATCGCTGCTGAACGCCCGATAAAACCATTCGAAGTAACAGACCAGCCGCGCCTTAGGGAAAACCTCGCGGATGAACATGGTCGAACCCCAGCCGGAATGGCCATAGACGATGTCGGGTTCGAAGCCATCGCGGCGCAGCTCGATGGCGGCGCGATAGGCTGCCTGGCCCAGCAGGATCGCTGATTCCTGTGTGCGGTTATAGCGATGGACCTCCTGGCGCGCCGCACGCGCCGGCTCGTAGAGGATGCGCCGGACACCGGGAATTTCGCCCTCGCGCGGCTGCGAGCCGAAGACCACCTGGTTGCCGGGCTGAAGGGCCAGAATGCGGGCCAAATGGCGGAACTGCGCGGGGAAATTGCTGTGAAGAAACAGAATTCGCATGAAGGCCCGTATGGTGTCCCAGCCGCGGGTGATTCCCCGATCCGCCGCCATTAAGCCGCGAGTACCGCGGCTTGGCAATCGAGCCGGCCGGCCTATAGCATGGCGGCAAAAGAGCACGGGGGAGGATGCATGCGTATCGTGGTTCTGGGCGGCGGGGTGATGGGTGTCACCACGGCCTATTATCTGGCAGCCGAAGGCCATGAGGTCGTCGTGCTCGACCGGCAAAAGGCGGTGGGCCAGGAGACGAGCTTCGCCAATGCCGGGCTGATCGCGCCGGGCCATGTCTATGCCTGGGCCTCGCCCCGCGCGCCGATGATCCTGCTGAAATCGCTTTACCGCGATGATACGGCGCTGCGCTTCCGCCTGAAGGCCGATCCGCGCCTCTGGGCCTGGAGCCTGCGTTTTCTCGCCAATTGCACCGCCGCACGCAACCGCAAGAACACGCTGCGCAAGCTTTCGCTCTGCCTCTATAGCCAGAAGATGCTGAACGAGCTGCGCGCCGAGGCGAAGCTGGATTACGACCGCACCGCGGCAGGGCTTTTGTATCTCTATCGCGACAAGGCACATTTCGACACCGGCGTCGCCAATATGGCGATGCTGAACAATCACGGCATGAGCCTGCAGGCTGTCGACCCCACCCGCATCGCCGAGCTGGAACCGCAGCTTGCCCATGCCAAGGACAAGCTCGCCGGCGCCATCTACTCACCCACGGATGAGAGCGGCGACTGCCTGAAATTCACCGAGCGCGTTGCCGTGGCGGCGGTTGGCAACAACGTCGTCTTCATGCTGGATCACGATATCCGCCGCATCGAGTTTGCCGGCGACCGCATCAGCGGTATTGCGACGGACAAGGGCCGGATCGAGG
>DASXQK010000212.1:0-3371 GCA_036493015.1 Dongiaceae bacterium
AGCGCTGCCGCCGGATCCTGGGCTTCGCTATCGATGTAACGCTAGCACCGAACCAGACATGACGGGCGCACCAGCGACAGAGCCGCGTCGTCGGCCGCTCTCGGCCGTTTCTTTTGCTATAAATTCAAAGACTTGCCAGCCATTTTAATGTCCCTTGTCAACTGCTATATTGAAGCCAGATCGGGACCACCAGTTTTTGCGGATTTGGACAATGACTAGGACGAAAACGGCAATCATGAACATGACCGCGCTGTCGGTCTCGGCGGCGATCGCGCTTGCCGGCTGCGTGCAGCAACCGATGGGGCCGCGGGTTGCGGTCATGCCGCCACCCAACAAACCCTTTGAAGTCTTCCAGCAGGACCAGGCCGTCTGCACCCAATGGGCCAATCAGCAGACCGCCGGTGCGGCGGAAGATGCGAATAGCCGTGCCGTCGGCACGGCGGTGATCGGCACGATCCTGGGCGCGGGCCTGGGTGCCGCCATTGGCGGCGGCGGCGGTGCTGCGATCGGCGCTGCCTCCGGCGCCATCGGCGGTACGGCGCTTGCCGCCGGCCCGGCAGGCGGGGCGCAATACGATATTCAGCAGCGCTACGACATTGCCTATTCGCAATGCATGTATTCCAAGGGCAATCAGGTGCCGGGCTATTCCTATAACAACGCCCCGCCGCCGCCCCCACCGCCGGCGGGTTAGCGCTCACCCGCGCCGGATTTTAGTTACGCCACGGGTGCTGGATAGCAACCTCGCGTTGTGATAGCGCTGACGATGGACGTTATCGCGCGCGAGGTATTCCATGTTGAAGCTCTACTATTCTCCCGGCGCCTGCTCGCTCACAGCCCACATCGCGCTGGAGGAGATCGGCGTTCCCTACGTGAAGGAAATCGTTCGCGCCGGTTCCGCAAAAGGTACCGGCTCGGATGGTTGGCGCAAGATCAACCCCAAGGGCTATGTGCCGGCTTTGCTCGGCGTGCCAGGCAAGATGGGCGGCGCGGAAAATCTGCTGACCGAGGCGAATGCGATCCTGGTCTATCTGGCGCGAAAGCACCCCGCGGCAAAGTTGATGCCGGCGACGCCGGAGGGCGAGGCACGTTGTCTCGAATGGCTGGGTTTCCTCTCCGGTACCGTGCACGGCTACGATGTCGCGCAATTCTGGCGCCCGCAACGCTTTGTCGAAAACGAACGCGACTACCCACCGGTTCAGGCGAAGGGCCGCAATTCACTCGCCCGCGACAGCGCCTATATCGAAGGTCTTTTGGCGGATGGCCGGGACTGGGCGGTGCCGGGGCATTACTCCATCGCCGACAGTTATATGATCACGATCTATCGCTGGGCGTTTCAGATTCTGGGCGATCTCGCTCCCTACCCGGCTTGGACCGCCCATACCGAGCGGATGATGGCGCGGCCCGCCGTTGCCCGTGCTTTCGCCGATGAGGGGATCGAGCTTTATCGCGCGGCCTGATCGCTCCGGCATCCAGCGATAGAACGCTCGAACATAAAGGAAAGACCGACGTGACACCGGCAGATCGAGCGTTGCGGCAGAACGCCCGCAAAATCTTGACGCATCATCGCGGCGCTGCCCCCTCCGCCAGCCTCGCCGACATGGCGCAGTCTGCCTATTCGAAGCTAGAGAGCGATGTCTATGGCGAGGGCGGCGCCGTCACCTCCCTCGAAGAGCGGGTGGCCAAACTGCTGGGCAAGCCGCGTGCCCTTTTCTTCTTCAAGGGCGTGATTGCCCAGCTCTGCGTGCTGCGCCAGCGCGCGGAGGAGCAGGCCTCGAACCTGGTGGCGCTCCACCCCCTCAGCCATATCGACTACGACGAAGCGAATGCCGTCGAACACCTGCACAATCTGCGCCCGATGCGCCTCGGCCGCTCTGCCCCGTTTACGGCGCAACAGCTTGACGAGGTGAGCGAGAAGCTGGGCTCAGTGGTGGTCGAGCTTCCTTTGCGCCGGGCGGGTTATCTGCTGCCGTCATGGGAAGAGTTGAGCGCCATATCGGGCTGGTGCCGCAAACATGCCGTTCCTCTTCATTTTGACGGCGCAAGGCTGTGGGAAGCTGCCGCCGGCTATGGCCGGTCTCTGACGGAACTGACGTCGCTCGCCGACAGCGTCTATGTGTCTTTCTACAAGGGGCTTGGCGGGCTCGCGGGCTGTGCTGTCGCAGGCGAGCCTGACTTCATCGAAAAGCTGAATGTCTGGAAGACGCGCCATGGCGGCAATGTCTTTACGTCTTACCCCTGCGCCATCAAAGCCCATATGGGGCTCGACCACTATCTGGGGAAATTTCCGCACTATGTCGAACGGGCCCGGGCGCTGGCGCCGCGGATTGCCGCTATTTCGCCGCTGCGCGTCTATCCATCGCGGCCGGACACCAACGCCTTTCATATTCTTGTTCCGGGCCGGCCCGACCAGTTGGCGGCGGCGCACCGCGCGTTTTGCGCGGAGACATCCCTATGGCTCTTCAACGGCTTCACGGAGGCCCCACTGCCGATGCACTCAATCGCCGAAGTGGTTATCGGCGACACCTGCGAATCATGGGCGGAGGATGAGGCCGTCGGATGGATATCGTCCTTCGCTGAGCGATCGGCCCCAAAGGCCTGACGAGCCGGGGCATATCGAGCGACGCCCGGCAGAAGAGTCTTATTGATTGGCGCAGGGCCAGAGTTCGCTAACGGCATCGGCGATGCCGTCCGCCGCATCTTCATTGGCCAGTTCCGGATGCTTGATCAGCCAGCGCAGCACCGCGATCTCCGTCTGCTGACGGACCTGCTTTGGCGGGATACAAGTGCCGCCCCACAAGAAGGCCATGCTGATTTGCGTGGTGCTGAAATCCCGGCCGCATTGGGTTGAATTCGTCTGGCAGTGATGAACCAGTTCGCCAACGCTCATCATGTCCTGGGCAGCCAAGGGCCGAAGCCCAGCCGTGGTGCCAAGGCAGATCGACATGCCGAAGAGTGCAGTGGCAAGTCTCGTCCGCATGAATCGGCGTCCCCGTCAGAATGACCGGGCGACAATACCACCTCGCTTGGCAATTGCGAGAGGGCGCGCAGATGGGCGCTACTGCAGACGGGGACGCTTTACCGGCCGCCGGCGGCGAGCCTGCTCGATCAGGGCCTGCAATTCCTCCACACTGACGCCGTCGCGCTTCAACAGAAGATGCAGGATGGGGTCGCTCAACAGCTCGCTCAGCTTCGGCTCTTCTTGGAATCGGCACATGGTCATCTCCCCTGAACGCTGTTGCGATGGGCGAAGACTGCCTGCCGAGTGCGGCGCTGAGGGGACGACAATGCGGCAATTTCGCGATTGGGATTAATCCTTGGTCATGGACGGAACGCGCGATGGCACTAAAATGCCCACGCCGTTTCCATGGAGG
>DASXQK010000213.1:0-3690 GCA_036493015.1 Dongiaceae bacterium
ACGAAGAACGCCCCCAGCGGCACATAGCCTGAAGTAAGGCCCTTGGCCGAAACGATGATGTCGGGAACGATGTCGAACACAGGTTCGGAAGCGAAGATCTCGCCCAGACGGCCGAAGCCGGTGACGACCTCGTCGGAGATATACATCACATCGTATCTCCGGCAGACCTCCCAGGTGCGGCGCTGATAACCCTTGGGCGGCACGATGACTCCGCCGGACGCCATCAGCGGCTCGGCGATAAAGCAGGCGACATTCTCCGGCCCCAGTTCTTTGATCTTGTTTTCGAGGTCGGCGACTTTGGCATCGCAGAATTCGGCCTCGCTCATGCCCTCTGGACGGCGGTAGGTGTTGGGGGCGGGCAGGTGATGCACCGTGTCGGTGACGAAATCGAGATTGCCGCGATCGCCCGGCTTGCCCGAGACGGAGGCCGAGAGATAAGTCGAACCGTGATAGGCGTATTCGCGGGTGATGATGTGCTTCTTCTTCGGGCGGCCATGGAAGTTGTTGTAGAACTGGATGAAGCGCAGTGCTGAATCCACCGCCGTCGAGCCGCCGGTGGTGAAGAACACATGCTTCAGGTCGCCCGGCGTGTATTGCGCAAGCTTGCTGCCGAAATCGATCGAGGGCGGGGTGGAAATCAGGCCGAAGGGCGAGAAATAGGGCATGCGCCGCACCTGGTCGGCGATGGCCTGGGCCATCTCGTCGCGGCCGTAGCCAATATTGACGCACCACATGCCGCCGATCGCATCGATCATCCGGTGGCCACGGCTATCATAGATATGGACGCCCTCGGCCTCGGCGACGATCAAAGGCTCGCGGGTCTTGGCAGTACCGAGGTCGATCCAGGGGTGGATGATGTGGTCGCGATCCTGTTGCCAGAGCGCCTCGGTGTCGTAGGCGAAGTTGCTGCGCATGGGATCGCTCCGGATATGAATATCAGCCGAATTTAAACAGAGGCGGAAAGGCTAGCTGTGGTGTTGCCGTGCGGCAAGCGCGGGCGCGCATGGCCGATATGCTCGTCGATAAACGCAAGGCAGACCAGAATTGCATCTTCGCGCATAAAGCCACGCGGATAGAGCAAGGCCTGCAACCAGAAGCCGTCGATCATGGCCATCAGGGGTTGCAGGATCGGCGCCGCCTTGCGTCGCCTCTCGCCTGCCAGCAGCGCCGCGATTTCTTTCTCGATCGCGGCGATGTAACGCCGTTCGACCCGCGCGGCGGCGGCGCGATAGCGGTCGCGCAGTTGCGCATCCGACCAGAAGGTAAACCACACGGCGAGCTTCTCGCGGGTGAAGATGCGCAGGTCGAAATTGCTTTCGATCATCTGCCGAAGACGGGCGCGAGAACCGGTGCCCGCGGCCCGCAGGTTTTGCTGCCAGACTTCTTCATATTCTTCGGAGAGGTGGCGGAACGTCTCGCGGAACAGCCGCTCCTTGGAATCGAAATGAAAGTTCATCAGCCCGACGGATACGCCTGCCTTGCGCGCTACGCGTTCGACGGTGGTGCCAGAGGCGCCGTGTTTGGCGATGACGGCGATGGTCGCCTTGATTAGCGCCTGGCGCCGCCGGTCGCGAATGGGTTCGTTGACGGGCATGAGCCGCTACTGCTTCTTGCGCGGTGGGTCGAAGAACATGCGGTTGGCGGTCCAGCAGCGCATCATCTGCCGCTCGATCTTCTTTTCCTTGGGGTACCAGATCTCCACCCACATCTCGCGGCCGAGCTGGGCGAAGGCGGGTGGCACGTGGGCGAAGGCGATGTTCTTTTTCAGCGCCGGCGACCACAAAGCCGAGGTGGTGAGGCCGATCTCCTGCTTCGCTGCCTTGTCGGCATAAAGGAAGGCACCGGGCGCGGGCTTGCGGCCCTCGATCTCGATGCCGACCAGGATGTGGCGCGACATGCCCAGCGTCTTCTCGCGGATCAGGGCGCGCTTGCCGACGAAGTAGCCTTGTTTCTTGAAGCCGACCGCCCAGCCGATGCCGGCCTCGATGGGCGATTGGCGCTGGCTGAGGCGGATCGCATGCATGGCGCCGATATAATCGGCATCGACGAGAATGAATCCCGCCTCGATGCGGGTCATGTCGAGTGCGCGCGAACCGATGGGGGCGATCTTGCAGGGTTCACCCAGCTTGAACAGGGTTTCCCAGAGCCAGAGCGCATCCTTGGGCTCCACCCAGAGCTCATAGCCGAGATCGCCGGTATAGCCGGCGCGGTCGATCCGCAGCCAGTGGCCATCAATCCTGGTTTCGAGAATGCCAAAATGCGCCAGGTTCTCGATTCCTGCGACCCTCAGGGCCTTCAGGATATCGCGCGATGTAGGCCCCTGAAGCGCCAGCCCACAGATCTGGTCCGAAATCTCCTCGATCGCGACATCGAAGTCATGGGCGCATTCATGCAGCCAGTGAAGCTGATGGAGGGCAGCGTTCAGGATGAAATCGTCGGGCCCGAGGCGAAAGATCGTGCCTTCCTCGATCATCTTGCCGTCATCGTTGCACCAGGCGGTGTAGACGACCTGTAGTGGCTTTACTCTGGTGATGTCGCGGGTGACGAGATAATCGACAAAGCGCGCTGCATCCATGCCGCGGATCGAATATTTTATCAGTGGCGAGATATCGTAGACCGAGGCGCCGGTACGCACGGCAAAATATTCCGACTGTTCGGAATCGTAGAAGGCGGGCGAATAGAACCCCATCCAGCGGATCCAGCCATTGCCATGCATGAGGCGTTCCATCGGCTCATGGAACGGCGTCTTGCGCAGGAAAGGCTGCAGATGCTGTGCGTGGGTCATGACGTTGCCCTCTTGGGCGCCCCTTGGCGCTGCCGGCGGCGGTCCTTCAGGATCTCGCGCGCGGCATTGGCGCCTGGCGCACCGGAAAGATTGCCGCCGGGATGGGCGCCGGCGCCGCAAAGCCAGAGCCCGGGGATCGGCATGCGATAGCGCTGGAACTGGCCGGCGGGGCGCAAGAAGAACATCTGGTCGAGCGTCACCTCGCCATGATGCCACTGGCCGCCGGACAGGCCGAACTGGCTCTCGATATCCTGGGGCGTCAAAGCCTCCTGCGCGATGACGCGGCCGGCGAGATCGGGTGCATGGTCGCTTAGAAGCGCCAGCGCGCGCTCGACGACCTGCTGGCGTGCCTCGTCATTGGAGGTCGTGCGCAGGCGATAGGGCGCATACTGGAACAGCATCGAGGCAACATGCTGGCCCTTGGGCGCCAGAGACGGATCACTCAAGGAGGGGATGACGATCTCCAGCCCCGGCTTGTCGGCCACGCGGCCGTATTTGGCGCAGTCGAAGGCGCGCTCGACATGGTTGATGGAGGGCGCCACCACCATCCGGCCAGTCGATTTCGACCAGCTTTCCGGCAGGCCGTCGAGGGCGAGGTGGACCTTGGCGACGCAGCCATTCATGCGCAGATGGCGGATGCGCTTCAGGAATTGGGCGTCGAGATTGCCCGGCGGCACCAGCTTCAACAGGCTCTGCTGGGGATCGGCGCTGCTGGCAACGATAGGCGCGCGGATCTCATCGCCGCCGGCGAGCGCCACGCCAACGGCCGTATCGTTCTCGATCAGGATACGCTCCACCCGCGCACCGGTGCGAACCTCGACGCCGCTGGCCTTGGCGGATTTTGTCAGCGCCTCGGCCAAGGTGCCCATGCCCCCCATCGGCAGATAAAGCCCACGCATGCCATG